>JANMTN010000216.1:0-20074 GCA_031390685.1 Desulfobulbaceae bacterium | reverse complement strand
AAACTATGCGCTGTATGGTGATCTCTCGCACCGGGTGATGGATGTCCTGCGACAAATGGAGGCAGACGTTGAGGTGTATTCGATTGACGAGGCATTTTTATCACTCCCGGTAACTAAAGTCTGGGATCGGTGCAAATATGCAGCGGAGCTGAGGGCGAGAGTAAGAAAGCAGGTTGGCATTTCCATATCCATCGGTATTGCCACAACCAAAACGCTGGCCAAGATCGCTAATCGAGTCGCCAAGAAAGCGGCACAATTTCAGGGCGTCTTCGATCTCGTCGGCAACAGTCAAGCAGACCAGGTATTGGGGCAGACTGAGGTCAATGACGTCTGGGGAATAGGCAGACGTTCCACCGAAAAGTTGAATAACCGTGGTATCTATACCGCCCTTGATCTCAAACGGGCCGACGAAGCATGGATCCGCAAGAATTTGACCGTCGTTGGGGCGCGGACTGTCATGGAACTCAACGGGATCCCGTGTATCTCCCTTGAAAAAGCTCCTTCGTGTCCAAAATCGATCATAACATCAAGATCATTCGGACATCCGCTAACCGATCTCGACAATCTCAGAGAGGCGGTCATCAGTTATGTCTCGATAGCCGGGGAAAAACTCCGGAAACAAGGCGCTGAGGCCGATACTCTGAATCTGTTTGTTACAACCGGGCCGTTTGATGAACAGTCCGGTTATTCCAATAACCAGACGATTACTCTGCATCGGCACACCTCTTCAACACCAGAGCTCATAACCGCAGCCCTGCAATGCCTCAAGTCGTTGTACCGGCCTGGTTATCGATATCGAAAGGCCGGTGTCATGCTCGCCGGTATCACAAGTCATGGATACAGGCAGCAGGATTTGTTTTCATTCTCACAGCCAGCAGTGAAGGAGGATAAACTGTTGATGACCGCGCTGGACAGGATCAACAGTAAGTGGGGGCGCGGTACCATTCAGTATGGCATGACGACAGCGGAAGAGAAGACATGGTCAACGCAACAGACGCGAAAGTCACCCGCTTACACCACTAATTGGCAGGAGCTGCCTGTGGTCACGGCAGCGGAGGCTTAGTATTTGGAAAGATTTTTCTTTCCTTTTAGCTTGGCCACAGGCGCCGAACTTGATGCTGAAGCGAAATTTTATCACTTCATAGCCACAATCTCTACGGAACGACCCAGATCCTTATATGAAAAACAGTGAACTTGAGACCGTGGTCATGCCAGATGGAACAATCCAGCTTGAATGGATTGATTCCTCACGGAAAATAAGCAAGGCCTCACTCTCTTTGCAAGATGCGTTGTATAAAAATTTCCTGGCGGTACCTAATCTCTGGTTTTTTTCCCTTGGCTTCTACCGTCAGGAGTCTCATTTTTCTCCCTCTCTAGAATTCTGGCGGCAGTTTGCCGGTCTGTTTATCCGAAAGTTGAGGTTGTCGTCTGCGCTAGAACAGGTACGGGGGCAGGTGCTTGTTCCCTTTGACGAGGATGAACGGCAGGGGTTTCTTGCCCGCGTGCCGCCCATGGCCGGCAGTGAATATGTGGGAGAAGAGCTTCTGTGTTCGCTTTGGCAGCTTCTCCATAACATCTTCGCCCACCAGATCGCCTCGTTTACCGGTTCGGTTGCGGCCTTTATCAAGGGCTACAGCCCTGATGCCCACCTGCTTGGCCGCATCTATTTTCACCTGGTGGAAAACAAAAAAGGACCGGAACCGTTTGCTTTTCTGGCCACCTATTCCACGGTCCTGAACGCCCAGGGCGAATCAAAACATCTGCCATTGAAATACGCACTTGAAGAGTATAAAGATGAGACCGGCAGGCTCATGGAGCTTCTCATCAATGTCTCTGAGGTTGCCAGACAGAGCGATCTAATCAACGATCTGCTTGCATCAGGCGAGCTTTTCTCGCCGCTTTCCTGGTCAGCAGGAGATGCCTATACCTTTTTGCAGGAGATCGAGTTGTACGAGGATTGCGGCATACTGTGCCGGATTCCCAACTGGTGGAAGGGACAGGCGGCGCGGATCAGCGTCAATATCAGTATTGGTGAAAAGTCCCCATCCTTAGTGGGCATGAATGCACTTCTTGATTTTACCCCTAAGCTGATGATGGGCGATGTCGAGCTGTCCGAGGAGGAAGTGCGTCGTCTGCTTGATGAATCTGAAGGATTAGCCTTTATCAAGAATAAGTGGGTCGCGGTTGATCCTGATAAATTACGGCAGACCTTGGCCGCCTACGAGAATGCCCAAAAGATGGGGGACGGAGAGGGCCTGAGTTTCCTTGAAGCCATGCGTTTTTCACTTCATCCTGATAAGATGAACAGAAGCGGGGTAGTTGAGACGGTCTCTTCTCTCTCCGAGGTCTCCCACGGTCAGTGGCTGCAATCGGTGATGGAAAAATTGCACCATCCCGAATCCCTTGACGAGGTTCCGCTGGATCATCAGTTCAAGGCCTCGTTGCGAGTTTATCAGCAGCAGGGATTACGCTGGCTTTGCTTTTTAAATAGTTTGCGTCTTGGTGCCTGTCTTGCCGATGACATGGGACTGGGGAAGACCGTGCAGATTTTGGCCTTTCTGCATGTCTTAAAACAACAGAGGCAAGCAAAGAACGGTAGCAGGCCGCGTGCTTCTCTGCTCATCATGCCCGCATCGTTGCTTGCCAACTGGATGAGTGAGATTGAAAAGTTCGCCCCTGAGTTGTTGTTTTTTATTGCCCATCCCGACTTTCACAAACCAAAATCGGTGCCAGTCCTGCAAGACGAACAACTCGATGCCGTCGATCTGGTAATGAGCACCTATTCCCTGGTGCAGCGCTATGCATGGCTGGGCGAGTATTCCTGGAATCTGGTGATTCTTGACGAAGCCCAGGCGATAAAAAATCCAGGAACCAAGCAGACCAAAGTCATTAAGGAACTGCGAGCCGCGAGCCGCATCATCATGACCGGTACGCCGGTGGAAAACCGGATGTCTGATCTCTGGAGTCTTTTTGACTTCCTCAATCCCGGTCTGCTCGGTACTGCCAAGGAATTTACCGCCTTTGCCAAGGGACTGACTGATTCCCCAAATGGGTATGGCGGGCTGCGTCGTGTGGTCAGCCCCTTTATCCTGAGGCGCATGAAGACGGACAAATCCATCATTGCCGATCTGCCGGATAAGGTGGAGGTCAAGACCTGGGCCGCGCTGAGTAACAAACAGGCCCTTTTGTATGCCGAGATAGTTCATTCCATTGAAAAAATCCTGGCCGGTACCGAAGGGATTCAGCGCAAGGGCCTGATCCTCTCGGCCCTGATGAAATTCAAGCAGCTTTGCAATCATCCTTCTCAATATCTGGGTCTTGAGACCTTTGAGGAAAAGGAGAGCGGTAAGTTTGGCCGCTTGCGGGAGATCTGCGAGACTATCTATGAAAAACGTGAGAAAGTGCTGGTCTTCACCCAGTTTCAGGAGATGACTGGCCCGTTGAGCCGGTTTCTGGCCTCTATTTTCCATCGTCCGGGGGTGGTGCTCCATGGCGGGGTGCCGGTAGGGAAACGTAAAGAATTAGTGGCCAGATTTCAGGGCCATGAGTATGTTCCTTTTTTTGTTCTATCGCTGAAGGCTGGCGGTGTTGGCCTGAATCTGACGGCGGCGAATCATGTCATTCATTTTGATCGCTGGTGGAATCCAGCCGTTGAAAATCAGGCCACTGACCGGGCCTTCCGTATCGGTCAGAAGAAGAACGTCATGGTGCACAAGTTTGTGACCCAGGGCACCATCGAAGAGAAGATTGACAGTATGCTTGAGCAAAAATCGTCCATGTCCCGTGAAATTATAGCCCCTACCGGTGAGCAGTGGATTACCGAGATGAGCAATGAGGAACTGATGAATCTCTTCACCTTAGGTGCGTCATAAAAACTTCCTTCATTCTTTAGGGGCCGTTAAGAAATAACTTGTACTTAATATCCATTTCTTTACGGCCCCTTATGCCGTCCATGAAGCTAAAAAAGTACAAGTTGTTGTTTTACGACGGCTTAATAAGGAGAATTCCATGAGTGACTGGGACAGCTATCCCCCGTATGTATCCGTGGCGGAAAAGAAGCAGAAGGCCGCAAAAAAGTTAAAACAGCTCCAGAAAAAAATGCCGGACATCAAGCCGATAAGCCTTACAGGCACGGTCCTTGCTCAAACCTGGTGGGGAAAATCCTGGAACAGGAATCTTGAGCGCTATGCCGATTACAGCAATCGTATTGGTCGCGGCCGCAGCTATGTGCGCCATGGGGCGGTACTTGATTTGCAGATTGCTGAAGGCGTGGTGACGGCCCTCATTCAAGGTTCCGCCTCAAAACCCTATCAAGCCAGGATTCGCATTAAACCGATCGGCGCATCCCAGTGGTCGGCGATGAAAAAACAGTGTGAGGGGCAGTTGAAATCCCTGCACGATTTATTGATTGGAAAATTTTCCAAGGACTTGAGTGATGTTTTTCTGGCCGAGCGTAGCGGGCTATTTCCAACGCCTCAGGAAATCAGTTTTGATTGCAACTGCCCGGACTGGGCCTCGATGTGCAAACATGTGGCAGCGGCCCTTTATGGCATCGGTGCCAGATTGGATGAAGCCCCCTCGTTATTTTTTACCCTGCGGGGAGTTCGAATCGACGATCTGGTGACTGAGACGATTCAGGGCGCAACTGCCGAGCTTTTATCAAAGGCGGCCCAAAAAAGTGCGCGGACCGTTGACGATGCTGATCTTTCCTCCCTGTTTGGCATTGATCTGGATACACCGCCGGTCTTTGCGGGGAAAAAGGAAAAACAGATTGTCGCCAAGGCAATACCGACACCTCACAAAATCGATATTCCTGCTCCCAGGCAAGTAACAAAGGGAAAACCGTTAACGATAAATCAGGAAAAGTTTGTCAAAAAAATCATTAAGTTGTCAGAACGTCAGGTGAAAACCGCACGATTGCCAATACCGGGCAAAAGCATTTCAACTCAAGGCAAAAAGACGAACATGTTACCAATCGAACAGGTTGAGGCGCTCATTACCCGATCTGAAAACGGGATGAATGCGACGACACTGGCAGAAAAAACGGGGATTACCAAAGTAAAAATTTATGCACTGGTTCACCGATTAAAGCAGCAGGGAAAGATTGAAACCAAGATTCACGGAATCTATGTGAAAAGAAAATAGGAAAATGTTTTTTTGAAGAAAATCAGTAATCCCCGTAAAGCCTGGAGCCATTATCCTCAATAATATTGCAATGTTCAATGAAGCGGCTATCTTGTTGGAGCAACAAATAGAAACAGAAGTGTGTGAAAAAATTCAAGTCTGTCCAGAGAGCTTTGCGGCACCGGTGGCAGGACATGTCCGGTTCGACGGAAGTGAGTTGAAAGGTTGGTTGCGTCGCCTATAAAAATTATGTGGAGTGATTATTGTTAAAGAGATGGTAAAACATACGCAATCCCACATCTGCTCCACATAAATAAAAACTTCACATAAGTCCAGGAAAACATTATCAAAAGGCAGAGTAAAAGGCAAAAGGCAAAATATATGAAGAGAATGGCCCTCGGAAAGTTTCTACCGTACCCGTGCAGTCCAGTCACTTGATCGTAATATCAAGCTGAATCAGGCTCTATGGGTATTGACCGAAAAGATGGCTGAATTGAAATCCATGTCGATTGCCGCATAACCTATTCATCATTCAACCACAGCCGTCTCCTTCGGGGGACGGCTTTTTTTTTTGCTATGACAGGTCAAAGTGATTTTCGTCAGTCAATTTGTCCAGTCTTCAAGGTGAAGATTAGGCATTTGGCTGATGGCCTGGTCATTTGTAACCAAAACTGCGTCCACACTTAATGCGTGAGTGGCGATCAACAAGTCAAGTGGCGATAGCACCTTTCCTTGACCCGCCATATTGGCTCGTACAATCCCGTAATGCTCTGCCGCAGCACTGTCCCATGGTAGCACATCAACGCGCTTAAGAAATTCCCGCACGGCAACATGAAGTTGTTTAGCTGCCGGACGCTTTGCCAAACCAAAAAGTAATTCACCCTCGGTAATAGCTGAGATACAGAGAGATGTCATTGGCACAGCTATCAATCGTCTGGCAACAGCCGGATGCCCTTTAAGCAGATGACTTACTGTGTTGGTGTCCAGCATGTACCGTATCATTCGTCAAGTCCCTCTAAGGGGTCGCGATTTTGTGTTCCCTGGTTGCGATCATTTTCATCCAGGAAGTTGCTTGGCACATCGGCGGGCTTGAGTGCTTTGAAGAAATCATTCCAATCAGCTGGTCTGCTTGACAAAATTATATCACCTGTTTCCATGTCCTGATGAATAAAGACTTCCTTGGTATTAAAACGATAAGCAGCCGGTAAGCGTACTGCCTGACTACGGCCATTGGTGAATATTTTAGCTACTTGACTCATGGTTGTCCCTCCTTTAATGGTATATACCATAGTATATGTCAAGCAAGTAGAAGTATCAAGGCATATTTCAGGCCAGAAATCAGTGTTGTCCGGTTAGAATTTTGCATTACTACCCAAAAAGTCAACCCCTTGCAGAGGAAAGCTAAGGTAAGGAGTGAAGTCACAAGATAGATCATACTGGCATTTTCCCCTCACCCCAACCATCTCCCCGAGGGGGAGAGGGAGTAAATACTTTGGATGCAATTCTTAAACCGGACATTACTGGCCAGAAAAATAGCTTTTTGTATTTTTTTAAAATTATTGAGGAGGCAGATGATTATCACAATTGGCAACATCAGGGGCGGCGTGGGTAAAACAACCATTGCCGTTAACCTTGCCGTGGAAGCCGCAAGAGATGGGAAAAAAGTCCTGTTGGTGGATACCGATCCCCAAGGGTCAACTGTCGCGTTCCGGGCAGAAAGAGAAAAAGACGACATCAGGGCCATCGCCATGGTCAGTGACAAGTTGCACAAGGATATAAAAGAATTTTCTTCGGCGTTTGAATGGATTGTAATTGATGCTGGTGGTCGGGATAATTCTATATTTCGTCCGGCTGTGGCAGCTTGCAGCGGTATCCGGCATACTATCCACTGTTTCTACCTGTTTACGAACGGGATGCGGGTAGGTGAGGCGTGTGATACCACTAAAACCCATGTGACCAGGGTGGTGGACATGAGTAATGGATTGACAAAGGTGTTGAAAGAAATTAAAAATCAAACCCTTGAAGAAGATGTGGCGGCAGGGAATGAACAGCCATTCTGTTTTCACAAAGACGGTAACTCCTGGCCCATTCGACCCTGCGAAGGATTTTTTGCCAAGGCTTTATCTCAGGCAGGTGTAAACTCCCGCCGAATCAACGACATTAGGCACACATACGCAAGCAGGTTATTGTCTGCGTGTGAAAATATTGTATATGTCAGTCGTCAACTCGGACACAAAAACATTCCGATGACAGTTGATATCTATACCCACTGGGTTCCATCCGGTGAAGAATGTCCATCAAATCTTCTCGATAAGGCCTCCAGATAATTCGCCGAATATCTTTGGATTAATCCGGTATAGTCCGGTTTTAAGGGGTAGAAAATGGGTATTTTTGGTGTTGTCAGTCTAATGATTTCAGTAATTTGTCAAGCAATAAAGGAATCTCACCATCTCCGCCATATATTAAAACCCCTTTGGAATGTTTCATTTCAAAGGGGTTTTGTCTTTTTGCGCTCTGAATGGTATCGTTGGCAAGGTGCTATTAACTTGGATTCCTCAAAAATGGATCAGAAACTATATCGTGAGTAAAGGGCCTGGGGTTCAAAGGATGTTTGATGCTATTGCCGGCTCTTATAATCTGATGAACCGGGTGATGACCCTGGGACAGGATCAGCGCTGGCGGCGCTTTGTGGTCAGGAAGGCCGGGAGTCCGGGAGTGGGATGGGCGCTTGATCTGGCCACGGGCACTGGCGATATTGCCGCCCTGACGCTCATGACCTATCCTGAGTGCCGGGTGATTGGCGCTGATTTTTCCCAGAATATGCTGAAGGAGGCCAGAAAGAGGTTTGCTTCCATGGGAATTGAGTGGCAGGCTTGTGATGCCAATTTCCTGCCCTATGCCGATAACAGTTTTGAGTCGGTGAGTTTCGGCTATCTCCTGAGAAATGTTGATGACGCCCTGGCGGTGCTCAAAGAGGTGCACCGGGTCTTGAAGCCCGGTGGCCGGGTGGTCTGTCTTGATACCACCCCACCGCGGAAAAATCTGTGGTATCCCTTCGTTCGTTTTTATTTCCGTTTCGGCATTCCCTTTCTCGGTCGGTTTATTGCAAAAGATGAGGCCGCGTATGCTTATCTGACGGGTTCGACCATGGGATTTTATAGCGCTGATGCCCTGGCCGCGATCTTTACCGAGGCCGGGTTTCAGGATGTCGGCTATCAAAGGTTCATGCTGGGAACCATCGGGGTTCACTGGGGACGGAAGGAAGGCTGAATAGCTGTGGGGCCTCTGTCGTTGTTGCCTTGTGTGGTGCCCTTAAGGGAAAGGTGAGGGGAAGCTGGAAAAGCGACCTGGTTCTGAAAATATTTTAAAGGGAGTCTGTCATGCTGATTAAACCTGTGAAAATCAATACCGAGGAAGGAGAACGAATTATTGCCTCCCTTCTTCAGCGCTTTCAGCCCGCGGATGACTCCTGCCGGGGGATTGTCGCCGAGATCCTGGCCGCAGTGCGACAGCATGGGGATGCGGCCGTCCTCGAATATACGAGAAAGTTTGACGCGCCGGATCTTGTCCTTGAGGATATACAGGTTTCACTGGCCGAGATGCTTGAGGCTTATGAGCTGGTGGATGAACCTTTTCTTGAGACCCTGGCCCTGGCTATCGAACGGGTGCAGACCTTTCATGAACGGGAGATGGAGGATTCCTGGATGCAGACCAGGGAGAACGGAACCATCGTCGGCCGCCTGGTACGGCCCGTGGATGTGGCCGGACTCTATGTGCCGGGCGGTCAGGGTGGCTCGACGCCCCTGGTCTCCTCGGTGCTGATGAACGGGATACCGGCTGGGATTGCCGGGGTTGGCCGCCGGATAATGCTCACCCCGCCCAATCGCGAAGGTAAGATCAGTCCCCATCTGCTGGTGGCAGCCCAGGAGATAGGGATCACCGAGATCTTCAAGGCTGGATCGGCCTGGGGCATTGCCGCCCTGGCCTATGGCACCGCCACCATTCCGGCGGTTGATGTCATTGTCGGGCCGGGAAACCAGTTTGTGACCGAGGCCAAGGCCCAGGTGTCGGGCCGGGTGCGTATTGACATGATCGCCGGTCCTTCGGAGGTCTTGATTGTGGCCGATAGAAGTGCCAGGGCCGGTCATGTGGCCGCTGACATGCTGGCTCAGGCGGAGCATGACCCCATGGCCCTGGCCATGGTGGTGACTACAGATGCGGCCCTGGCCCAGAAGATCCTGTTTGAGCTGGAACGGCAGCTGGTCAAACTGTCCCGGCATGAGATTGCCCGCAAGTCCCTGGCTGATCGCGGGGTGATTCTCATTGCCGATACCCTGGAGGAGGCCATTGATCTGGCCAATGGTATCGCCGTTGAGCATCTGGAGCTGATGATCAGTGATCCCTGGGCTATGCTGCCGCGGATCCGCCATGCCGGGGCTATCTTTTTGGGGCATCATACCCCGGAGGCCGCCGGTGACTACCTGGCCGGCCCCAACCATGTCCTGCCCACCATGGGCACCGCCCGTTTCTCTTCCGCTCTGGGTGTGGAGACCTTTTTGAAGAAGAGTTCCATCATCAGTTATTCCGAGCAGGCCTTGCGAGAGGATGCGGATCATATCCGGAGGCTTGCTACCCTCGAAGGCCTGACCGCGCATGCCGCTTCGGTGACTGAGCGGTTGCAGGGAAAAGGGAAGGCATAGGCGGAAAGTGACAGGACAACCCTTTGATTTTCGGCAACAGCTCCAGCAGGGATGCGACTCTTTGGGGATTGTGCTTGACGCTGCGGCGGTGGAGCGGCTTTTTGTCTATTTTACGGAACTGACGCGCTGGGGCAGGAAGATCAATCTGATTGCCAAAGGAACGCCGGAAACCGAGATCCTGGAAAAGCATTTCCTCGATTCTTTGACCTTACTTCCCCTCCTTGATGTTTCTGGTCCCCACCTGCTTGATGTGGGAACCGGGGCGGGTTTTCCCGGACTTGTCTGCAAGGCCGTCCGGCCTGAGCTGACCGTGACCTTGGTGGAACCACGCCTGAAGCGGGTTTCATTCCTGCGCCATGTTATCAGGACCTTGAACCTCAGCGGGGTGGAAGCGTTGGCATGCCGCGTGGAGGATGATCTCCTGCTGCCGTCAGAACCGGTCTTTACCCATATCACCAGCCGGGCCGTCACCGATATTGCCGAATTTTTAGGGCTGGTCAGTCGCTTGTGCGGCCCAGGGACAACGGTAATCTGCATGAAAGGGCCGAAATGGCAGGAGGAATTAGAAATCCTGCGAAAAAGCGCTCCCGCCCTTGCCCTTCAGCATAGCTCGACCCTTGAACGGGAACTTCCCTTTTCCACCGCCAAACGCGCTTTGCTGACTTTTTCCTGGTGACGGAGAGGATATTCATAGTTTCGGGTCCCGGCGATCAGTCGTCGTGTCTGTCGTGTTCGCGATGCCTTCTTTCTTCTCGATGCTCCCGGTCATCTCTGTCGTGGCGTGGAGAATAACGTCGGTCAGGATAGTCTCGTCGATTATGGCGGCGGTCATTATATTCCGTATCACGGTAGCTTCTGAACTGGTTGATGTCATGTCTGCGAAAACCCGACGGGAGGGCATGGCGGTCCACAATGCGCCATGGGCCCTCGAGTGTCGATGATCTATGCCAGTATCCCTGGTAAGAGATATAGTAATCGTTGTTGTCGTAGAAGAGATCGTAGGGTGAGCCCACCGCCATATAAAAACCAGTGGATTGCATGTAGATAAATTCTGGACTTTCATTGAAGTAGAAGGTCGGTACTGGCTGACGATAAACCGGGCGCGGGACCATGACGACTGGTGGTGGGGGGAACCCAACGTGAATGTCGACGCCAATATTACCGGCGTGGCTCTGGGCAGCAGCGCATAGTGTCAGGGGGATTGCCAGTACATTGATCATGAAGCGTGTCATGAGATTGTTTTGTTTCATACTCTTACCTCTGCATGTAGATGTTTCTTGAAACAGAAAAGAAGATTTTATTGGAACCATGGTGTGATTTCATGGAAAGGATGTCGGTAATATCTTTGTTTTCTGTCGTTCTGTCAATCTTATTGTTCGAGCCCTGCTCCTTCCTTTTCTCAACCAGGAGTGATGACTATGCTCTCAATGAAATATGTCTATCGTACCGGATTCGTGATGATTCTGGTGCTGGTGTTTTTTTTCAGCGGCCCGCGGGTTGATCTCGATATCACTCTGCGCCCCCCGCTGGCCCTGCCGCCGGATCTTGACACCTACCTGGCCCGGAGAGAAGCCGCCTATGATGATATCGTGCCCGGAACGGAAAAAAAGATTATCTGGGTCCAGGCACCGGGAGAACAGACGCCCCTGGCCCTTGTCTATGTCCATGGTTTTTCCGCCAGTCGTCAGGATACAGCGCCCCTTGCGGCCAGGGTTGCCGCTCAGCTCCATGCCAATTTGTATTCTACCCGTCTGACAGGACATGGCCGTGGCAGCAGTGCCATGCTTGAGGGCAGTGTCAATGGCTGGGTCAATGATATGCACGAGGCCATGGAGATCGGAAAACGGTTGGGGCGGCGGGTGGTGATCATGGGGACGTCTACGGGAGGGACGCTGGCGACCTGGCAGGCTGCGCAAGGTGACCAGAAGGAGATTGCGGCCCTGGTACTGTTGTCGCCAAATTTTGGACCTGCTGATCGGAGGACCGAGATCCTGACCTGGCCCTGGGGGGCACAGCTGGCCGAATTACTGGTTGGTAAAATTCGGAGCTGGAAACCGGTGAACGAGGCCCATGGCCGTTACTGGACTAGTTCCTATCCAGTTATGGCCTTGTTGCCGATGATGGGACTGGTGAAGCTGACCCGTTCTCTTGATTGGCAGATGATCAAGGCGCCGGCACTTGTTATCTATGCACCGGATGACAAGACGGTTGACACCACGGCAATCATTGCGGCCTTTCAGAAGATGGGGACAACAGAGAAGAAGCTTGTCGCGTATGGGCAGGCAGGAGATCCCGACCGGCATGTACTGGCCGGAGATATCTTGTCACCAGACTCTACCGAGCCGCTGGCGCAGGTGATTGCGGATTTTCTGGCAGGGCTGCAGGGCGGTTCCTGACCCCTGATTTTATATCAGCCTTGTTTGAGGCTGGGTACTATGTCGGTGTAGAATTCCACGCGGTTGCGACCATTTTTTTTGGCCAGGTAAAGGGCCGTGTCGGCATTTTTGAGGAGTTCTTCGTGGGAGCTCAAGGGCTGGTCTGTGGATGTTGCCACTCCCAGGCTGAGGCTGATGAGTTGCAAGGGAGGAGATTCTTCATGGACAATATGAAGTCCGATTACATTTAATCGTATTTTTTCGGCAACATGCATGGCCCCGTTGTGAGAGGTGTCGGTAAGGATTATCACGAACTCTTCGCCCCCGTAGCGGGCGCAGAAGTCCCCGGGACGCTCCAGAGTCTTTTTTATTGTCTGGGCAACTTGTCTCAGACAATTATCGCCGCTGCCATGGCCATACGTGTCATTGTATGCCTTGAAATGGTCAATGTCACACATGATGACGGAGAGTGGCTCGTGCGCCCTGTTGCTGCGATGGAATTCTTTGAAGATATGTTCCGAGAAGCTGAGATGATTGGGGATTCCGGTCAAGGCATCAAACACGGCCTGTCTTTTTATGATCGCATAGGCCCTGCTGAGTCGAGTCCCGGAAACAAAGATGCCAAGCAGGCCTGTGAGTGCCGTGCCAATATGGGCCAGGAGTAAAATGCCAAAGGGGTGATGTCCGGTAAATGGCAGGGTCATACTGATTCCTCCTATGATGTCACCTTCTTTATAACCCTGTTTGTCGTGGCATGACAGACAGGGCTTTTCTGTTTTAAGAGGGGCCATGTAAAAGAAAGATATTTTTTCCTCATCTTCGATAAAAAATCCTGCCTCCTTAACGCCTGTTGCAAATTCTTTTAACAATGCCTCTTCGCGTTCCGTTGCCTCGTTTTCTGGACGAAGGGGGTTGAGGCTGGTGGTATGATACCGTATGCCTTCCTGGCCCTTGGCAATTTCCGAGATCTGTCTGGTCATGGAGGCTGGATTTATCAAGGTCAAGGTTAAGGATTCGTTGACTTTAATATCCCGCATGGGTATTTGCAGATAAGGGTTTGGCCGTGTCGTTTCGGTGATGGGGACATAGGCGCCGCCGTGCTGGGCATTCCAGCGGTAGATGACGATAATATAGTTAAAAAGGCTTCTGGCTGTATGCAGGGCCAGTTGTTCCTGTTCCTTGTGCGCCTGGGAGTGGTTCCAGGCAAAGGAGGCGGCAATGAGCAGAACCCACAGGATGCTGATAAGAATGGTGTTTTTCTTGATTTCCATAAGCCGTCGTCCAACAATAACTGTAACATTGAAATGGTGTGACTGGCGTAAGGAGCTGTTATAAAATGGTCAGAAATGAAACAGTTATTTCGTAACGGCTTCTCAATTTTTTTAAGACCTTGACGGTGGAGTACTTTTTTATAAAATGAGACATTGCCCTCTTTAAATTTATTTCATTTTTAAGGCATCAATGTCAATGGATTTGTGAAGAATGATGAACGCCTCCACGCGATGGCGCAGGAAGAGAAGGGATTTTCGATTGATAATCTTTTTAAGGATGGTTTAAAGTGTTGAAATTTGCTAAAAGTGAAATTTGATGGTGGTGGTACTGTTGTGAACGGAAAAATTTGCTGAAAAAATACGGCAGAAAGCCCGTATGAAAAAAATAAGGGGAAGAAAATGAAGAAAATTGCAGTATTGGCCGGTGATGGTATTGGCCCGGAAGTGATGGCTGAAGCAATCAAGGTATTGGACGCAGTCCAGAAGAAGTTCTCCTTTGAGCTGAGTTATCAGTATGCCGATGTGGGCGGGATTGCCATTGATAATTATGATGAGGCCCTGCCCCCTTCCACCCTTGACCTGTGCGAAAAGAGCAATGCCATCCTCTTTGGTTCGGTGGGCGGCCCCAAGTGGGAATCCCTTCCTCCGGCGCAACAGCCGGAACGGGCGGCACTGCTGCCCCTGCGCAAGCACTTTGATCTCTTCTGCAACCTGCGTCCGGCCAGGATCTTCAAGTCGCTGACCGCTGCCTGCCCCCTGCGCGCCGACATCGTTCGTGATGGTTTTGATATCCTCTGCGTGCGCGAGCTGACCTCCGATATCTATTTTGGCGTGCCCAAGGGCCGCGAGGGCTCCGGCCCTGATGAGCGGGCCTTTGACACCATGGCCTATACTCGTTTCGAGATCGAGCGCATTGCCCGCATGGCCTTCGAGGCCGCCCGTCTGCGCCGCAAGAAAGTGACCTCCGTTGACAAGGCCAATGTGCTCACCACCATGGTGCTGTGGCGGGAGGTGGTGATCGGGGTTGCCAAGGAGTATCCCGATGTGGCCCTGAACCATATCTATGTCGACAACGCCACCATGCAGCTGGTGCGTGATCCCCATCAGTTTGACGTCATGCTCTGCGGCAATATGTTCGGCGATATCATCTCCGATGAGGCCGCCATGCTCACCGGTTCCATGGGGCTGCTGGCCTCGGCCAGTCTCAATGCCGAGAAATTCGGGATGTATGAGCCGGCTGGCGGTTCGGCCCCAGATATCGCCGGCAAGGGCATTGCCAATCCCATCGCCCAGATTCTCTCCGCCGCTATGATGCTGCACTACAGCTTCGGCATGGATGAGGCGGCCGCTGCCATTGACCAGGCCGTGGAGCGCGTTCTCGATGCCGGTATTCATACCGCCGATATCGCCATTGACAAGACGAGGGTGGTCAATACCGCAGCCATGGGTGATGCCATCGTTGCCGCCTTGAGGTGAAACCTTGAAGTGTACGCAGGAATGTATGGTGGTGGCCAATGAGGCCTCAACGGTGCTGGGACGGAAGGTGGCGGCGGAGTTGCGGCTTCCCTTTTCCGAGATGATCCGTAAGCGTTTTGCCGATGGAGAGATATACCACGCCTTTCCTGCCGATGTGGCCGGGCGGGATCTGATTATCATTGGCGCCACCCATACGGACGCCTCGTATCAGGAACTGCTGGACCTGATCCAGGGGGGAAAGTACTGGAACGCGGCCACCATCAATGTCGCCATCCCCTATCTGGGTTACTCCACCATGGAGCGGGCCAAGCCGAATTCCTATGAAATTCCCAAGGGGGTGACCAGGACCAGGCAGATTTTCCGGGCCCGGCCCAATTTTGTGGCCTTTGTCGATCTGCATTCCGAGGCGGTGCTTCATGCCCACGCCGGTGAGATCCGCACCGAACATGCGTGGACCGATGAACTGGTGCTCAGGAAGATCAGGGGCAGCGGTCTGAGCGATTATGTCCTGATCTCGCCTGACTACGGGTTCTCCAAGCGGATCGCCAGGCTGGCCAGTATGCTCGACTGCCCGCATACCGCCGCCGACAAGGACCGCTACGATACCGACAAAACCATCATCGGCCAGATTTCAAGCGTGGTCAAGGGCAAGACGGCCATTGTCTGTGACGACATGATCCGCACCGGCGGTTCCATCATCCAGACGGCTGAGCGTTGCCTGGAGGCAGGCGCTGTGCAGGTGGCAGTCATGGCCACGCATCTGGTCCTGGCGGGTAATGTCCGGGAGCGTTTTCACAACAGCCCTATTGCCAGGGTGATGGGTTCGGATACCGTTCCCGGAGTTCAGAGTGATGACCTGCTGGATGTCTATTCGGTGGCCCCGCTGCTGGCCGATATCTTCAGACGGCATCTGAAGATCAAATCAGGATTTTCCGGCTAAAGATTTCCAAATAGTCCGGACAGGTTTAATAGGGGTATGTTGACTTTTTATAATGTTGAGTTAGCGGTTTGACTGCCGGCACAACTGGTTGGAAGTCTTCGGGTGACCTTTCCCTGTTTATTGTACCAGTTCAAGATTAGTGATTTCGGTTTGTTGTTTTCGGAAGAAATCTGCTGAAAATTCTTGCGGTGTCATGTCAGGTGAACAAAATATATCTATAACTCATTAAAAAGTTTTGGGATCTTCTGGAGGAAGTTTTTTTTCGTCAAAGGGCATGACGCCCAGTTTTGTCAGTACTTCCTCCACTTGCCAGAGAAACAGAGTCGGATCGAATCCCTCAAGGTTTCCTTCAATGGCTGAATAAGCTGTGTCCCGTAGCTTCCCGAAATCTATATCATTGGGCCATGCTCCGCTTTCGGCAAGGAGCTGTTGTAATTTTATGTCATTTTCAAGAAAATAATCACCCCGTTTGTCAATCTCTGCGTGAATGGCCTCATTTTTCAGGGCAAACCAACGCATACCCGAAAGAAGAGCATCGTACATGGTGCTGATACCTTCAGGGTATTTTCCTTCATGTATCCTGCGTCTGCCACAGCGGATATGGAGCTGTGCCCGGAGCAGTGCCGCATCGAATGGCCGCATTTTCCCTTCATCCATTAAACCGAAGTGAGGCATCTCTATGTTCCTTCCAGTCAGGCAACAACGATATATTTTAGGTCGGGGCAGATTAAATTCCACTCACAGTATGTACCAGGGCTAAATCTGCCTTGCCAAGATTGTACGGGAGTCGTGATAGTCACCCCCGACAAATCGAAAAGCAGTTTTTCCAAAAACTCTTCACCATGTTCACCGTTTTGGAACGGGAGAGGAGAATGTCATGTATGATTGTATCTGCTGGGAGGTGGAGCTCTTGGCGATGTATTTCAGGATCTTTGTTGCCGCTATTCCTCTATCAGCACGCCGTCCTTGAGGGTGAGGCGGCGATTCATCCGGTCGGCCAGGGCCATGTTGTGGGTAACCATGACGGTTGCCAGTGCCAGTTCGCTGCACAGCCTCTGCAGCAATTCAAAGACGATATCGCCGGAGCGGCTGTCGAGGTTGCCGGTGGGCTCGTCGGCAAAGAGCAGGGCCGGTTTCATGATCAGGGCCCGGGCCAGGGCGGTGCGCTGCTGTTCTCCCCCTGAGAGTTCCCCCACTTTATGGCTCAGCCGGTGGCTGAGTTCCACCTGGGTCAGGAGAGCGGTGGCCGGTTCGATCATTTCTTTAATCTTCCTGCCGGCAATGAGACCGGGCATCATTACGTTTTCGAGGGCGGTGAATTCCGGGAGCAGGTGATGGAACTGGAAGATAAAGCCGACTGCGCGGTTCCGGTATTCGGCTAGCTCTGCATCTTTCTTCTGGAGCAGATTCTCACCCTGGAAAAAAAGCTCGCCGCTGGTGGGGGTGTCAAGGGTGCCGAGGATCCGGAGCAGGGTGGTCTTGCCGGAACCTGAAGCGCCGACAATAGCCGTCATCTCGCCGCAGCGGGCCTCCAGATTCACCCCTTTCAGGATCTCAATGGCGCTTGCCCCCTCGCCATAATTTTTGCGGAGCTTGCGAGCTGTGAACAGTGGCTGCAGGGTCATGACAGAACCTCTCCGGGGTGGACCTGAGACGCCTTCCAGGAAGGGTAGATGGTAGCGGCGAGGGTGATGATGATGGCGGCGATGGCGACGATGGTCACATCCAGAGGCAGTACCTTGATCGGCAGGGTGCTCATGGGATAGACATTGGAGGGTAGTTCGATGAACTTGTAGTGCGAGAGCAGCTCGCAAAGGCCCAAGCCGCCTGCGACTCCGAGGATGGTGCCGGAAAAGGCGATGACCAGCCCCTGAAAAAAGAAGATCTTCATGATGGAGCGGGAGGTGGCCCCCATGGATTTGAGAATGGCGATATCCTTTTCCTTCTCCATCACCACCATGATCAGAGCGCTGATGATGTTGAGGGCCGCCACCAGGATGATCAGGGTCAGGCAGATGAACATGCCGATCTTCTCCAGTTTGAAGGCGGCAAAGAGATTGCGATTCATTGACATCCAGTCCTTGGCGATGAAGGTGGCGCCGATCTTGTCAACGATCCTGCGGGCCACCCTGTCGGCCTGATTCAGTTCATTCTCCTGAACTACGACCTCAATGCCGTGGACAATGTCATCACTTTCGAGAAAGGCCTGGACATCGATCAGGGTCATATAGGCGAGGCTGGAGTCGTACTCATACATCCCTGATTCAAAGATGCCGGATACCCTGCAGGTCTTGATCTTGGGGATCACGCCCATGGGGGTGAGGGGACCGGAAGAAGAGATGAGCCGCACCTTGTCGCCCACCTTGACACGGAGTTCCTCTGCCAGATTCTTGCCCAGAATAATATGCGGCACCCGGCTGTCTGAATTCTGGGTCAGGTCATCGATGGAGCCGCGAATCATCTGTTTTCCCAGATTGATGACCCCTTTGGCGGTATCCGGGTCAATGCCGCGCAGGATAACGCCGCTGCCGCCGGTGGCCCCACTCATAAGGGTCTGGGTGTAGAGATAGGGTGTGGCCCCGGTAACTCCGTCGACGGTGAGGATCTGCTTGCGTACCGATTCGTAGTCACGAATGGAGCCGCCCGGCAGCTGGACAATGATATGGGAGTTGATACCGAGGATCTGGTCGCGCAGGCCGTCAGTGAACCCTGAATAGACGGCTAATACCACAATCAGGGCCATGACCCCCACAGTGATGCCGGCAACCGAGATCAGGGAGATCAGCGAGATGAAGCGCTGCTTATGTTGGGCCCGCAGATAGCGGAAACTGATAAACCATTCGTACATATCAGAGGACGCCCCGCAGAAAGTATTCTTGGGAGACAGACACCATTGCTGTTAATTTTTGCATTTTTTGCATGAACCACTCTGTTCTTTTTGCCCTTTCCCTTCCGTCTTCTGTCCCTTGTCCTCTGTCTCCGGTTTCATATGAGGAAAGAGGATGACATCGCGGATGGACGGGGAGTTGGTAAGCAGCATGATCAAGCGGTCAATGCCGATTCCCTGGCCGGCAGCAGCGGGCATCCCGTATTCCAGGGCCCGGATAAAATCCTCATCCATTTCGGTATGAATCTCTTCATCATCGCCCTTTTCAGCGATCTGCTGTTCCAGGCGCTGGCGTTGATCAATGGGGTCGCTCAGTTCGCTGAAGGCATTGGCGATCTCGCGGCCGGTGATGAAGAGCTCAAAGCGGTCGGTCACGGTCGGGTCCTGTTCATTGCGGCGGGCCAGAGGCGACACCTCGATGGGATAGGAGGTGATAAAGGTGGGGTCGATCAGTTTCTCTTCCACCAGCAGTTCAAAGAGGGCGGTCTTGGCCTTGCCGGGACCGGCCAGGGGCTCAAGCTTCACCCCTTTTGTGGCCCGGGCCAGGGCCAGGACCTTGTCATTGTCTTTCAGAACCTCAGGGTCAACGCCGCCGATCTCGACCAGGGCCTCGTCCATGGTCAGACGCCGCCAGGGGGGAGTGAGATCAACTTTTGTGCCCTGATACTCGATCTCCATGCTCTCGTTTACCTCCTGCGACAGCCAGGAGACCAGTTCTTCGGTGATGTCCATCATGTCGTGGTAGGTGGCATAGGCCTGGTAGAATTCGAGCATAGTGAACTCCGGATTGTGCCGGGTGGACAGTCCTTCGTTACGGAAGTTGCGGTTGATCTCAAAGACCCGTTCAAAGCCGCCAACCAGTAGCCGTTTCAGGTAGAGCTCCGGGGCGATGCGCAGGTAGAGATCCATGCCCAGCGCATTATGATGGGTCATGAACGGTTTGGCCTGGGCGCCGCCGGGGATCGGCTGCATCATGGGGGTTTCCACCTCCATGAATCCACGGTTGCCGAGGAACTCACGGATCAGGCGGATGATTTCCACCCGTTTGCGGAAGATGTTCCGGCTTTCCGGGGTGACGATCAGGTCAACATAGCGCTGGCGATAGCGGGTCTCGACATTGGTCAGGCCATGCCATTTCTCGGGCAGGGGACGCAGGGATTTGGTGATCATGACCAGCTTGTCGGCCATGACCGAGAGTTCATCGGTCTGGGTCTTGAACAGCTTGCCTTCAATGCCGACGATATCGCCGATATCCCATTTCTTGAAGGCGGCAAACTGATCTTCACCCACGGTGTCCTTTT
>JANMTN010000054.1:0-3289 GCA_031390685.1 Desulfobulbaceae bacterium | reverse complement strand
ATTTTTTTGTCACCATCCTTTGCTGGACCTGGTTCATCCCTGGTTTTTTTCTGTTCTTTTCATGGCGCTATCTGGCCTGCGCCCTCTTTGCCAAGGAAGAGGAACACTGTTTTCAGCGCCTGAACAGTCGTTTTTTTCAGGTTTTTTTCCATATACTCAGGAACACTGCTCCCAGACAGACATGGGAGATCGATGAAGAGGTGGCGGCCATCCGTTCGACGGTGATTGTCTGCAACCACCTCTCCTATCTGGATCCCCTGTTGCTGATTGCCCTGTTTGAACGTCATCGCACCCTTGTTAAAACACGATTCTTCACCATGCCGGTCTTTGGCTTGATTATCAGAAAGTCGGGGTATTTCCCGGCCAGCGGCGAGGGCCAGTTTACCAGGTTGATGATCAAGCAGATGGAAACCATGGAAGATTTTTTACGCAACGGCGGCAACCTCTTTGTCTTTCCGGAAGGGACCAGAAGCCGGGATGGCCGGATTGGTGACCTGAATCAGGGGGCCATGAAGATTGCCCGGCTGTGCAGGGCGCCCATCTATGTCCTGCAGCTTGCAAATACCAACAACCTGTTTACGCCCGGCAGATTTCTTTTTCAGACCAGGGTCAAAAATACCATCAGCCTGAAGATTCTTGACCGCATCGAACCTGACTATCAGCACCATATCCCGTCTGCGACCGAACTGGAGCGACAGGTGAGAGAGATATACCAAAGGAAAACAGTATGAACGAATTATGAAAGTCATCTTGATCTCCATGCCTGATGTGGTACCGATCATCATCCATGAAACGGCATTTCACCTGCCCAACCACGGCATTGCCTCAATAGGCGGCAATATTGACGCCAGTCATGAAGTCTATCTCATCGATCTGATCCGCAAACGGCGCTCCATCAAGAAATATCTGACCTCGGTAATGGCCAGGATCAAACCCGATCTGGTCGGCCTGTCAGCTATGACCTGGCAATATGACACCTGCGTCAAGATCGCCCATCTGCTTAAAGTTCTGCGGCCCGAGGTCAAGATCGTCATCGGCGGCTACCATGCCACCCTGATGCATGAAGAAATCGCCGCCTCAAAGGAGGCACAATGGATCGACTTCATGATCCGGGGAGAAGGGGAAGAGGCCTGCCGCCGCCTGGTGAACGGACTGGACGGCCGCGATAATCTGGCTGCCATCCCCTCTCTTTCCTATAAAAAGGATGGGGGCTTTATTCATAATCCCCGTGGTGAAAACCTGGATCTGAACACCATCAAACTCCCGATCCGCGATGGGCGCCGACTGACCTGGGGTTATCATATCCTCTACTCGAAGATCGAGCTGGTGGAGACCTCGCGCGGCTGCACCCGGGCCTGTAACTTCTGCTCCATGCGCCACATGTATGGCCGCACCTTCCGAACCTACCCCATCAGTCGGGTGCTGGCAGACATTGATGATATTTACTATAATCGAAAGACCAGGTGGATATTCATCACCGATGACAATATCGTCCTCAACCCCGCCCGGGTCATGGAGCTCTGTGACGCGATCATTGCCAGGAAGTATAAAGGACTCAACCTTGTCGTTCAGGCCGACTGCGTAACCATGGCTACCCAGGAAAAAATGGTCGCCAAAATGGCGGAAGCTGGATTTCGCTCGGTGTTTC
This sequence comes from Desulfobulbaceae bacterium, assembly GCA_031390685.1. GTDB lineage: Bacteria > Desulfobacterota > Desulfobulbia > Desulfobulbales > Desulfocapsaceae > UBA2270. The sequence goes on along the minus strand of JANMTN010000054.1, from coordinate 1,641 downwards.
TGGGCATTGAAAATGGCTCTGTGAAAAATTTACAGAGTGCCGGTAAAGGTGACATTGTCAGCTCTTCCAAAAAGGCCATTGACAACTGCCACCGCTACGGGATGATGGTTATCGGCGGCCTGATCTTCGGCTTTGCAGAAGACGATGAAGAATCGATCAGGGAAAATTATGCGTTTTTTAAGGATATTGGAGCAGATGCCGCCTACTGCCAGATCCTGACCCCCTACCCCAAGACCGCCATGCGGGAACAACTTCTGGACCAGGGGCTGGTAACAAATCGGACTGATTACAATAAGTATAACGGCCTGTGGGCCAATGTACGGACCAAACATCTGGACGCGGATCAACTCCAGTACCAGTTCTGGTACCAGCGTCAGATGGTGCTTGGCTGGTGGAACCCTCCGGCCCAGGCAAAAAATCAGGGTCGGCTGTGGACCTCCATCTGGCGCTTTTGCTTCAAACCGTTGCTGAAGCTCCGCTACCGGATGATGATGAAGAAAGATGGCTGGGAAGGCCGCTACCAAAGAGAAGTTACACGATGGGAAAACATGAACTGCTTTAAAGACCTTGAACAATACTGAGAAGATATGCAGATATATAATCTTGAATTTACCGAACAGGAAATCCGTGAGGCCGTGGCCGCAGACAGACTCCTTTCCATGGAGATCGAATTCAGCCGCATCTGTAATTTCCGCTGTTCCTACTGTTATGTCCCCGACCGCAGTGAATGCCGGAACGAACTCTCCCGGGAAGAAATAAAAGATATCATCCTCCAGGCCAAGGCCCTGGGGGCGCGCAAAATCATCATCCTCGGCGGTGAACCGAGCATCTATCCACACCTTGTGGAAATGCTCCGGTTTCTTGGCCGTGAAGGACTGGAGATTGAGATGTTCACCAACGGTTCCGGCATTGACAGCGATCTTGCCGCTGTCCTGGCCGAAGAAAAGGTACGGGTAGTCCTGAAACTGAATTCCCGGGACGAGGCAACCCAGGATCGGCTGGCCGGCAAAAAAGGAGCATTCCAGATCATCAACACGGCCCTGGCCACCCTGCGGGAGGCTGGATATCCGTCACCGGATCAATTTCTGGCTATCAGCACCGTCATCTGCCGCCAGAACATCAAGGAATTGCCGGCAATATGGCAATGGCTGCGCGAGGAAAACATAGAACCCTATTTTGAGGTCATCACCCCGCAGGCCAACGCCCTGGATAATATCTGGCTGAGCGTCGATTCCGGCGAGCTCAAGGAGCTGTTCACCGGTCTTTCCGCCATGGACCGAGAACGGTTTGGCCGCGACTGGGAACCCCAGCCGCCGCTGGTGGGCAACAAATGCATGCGCCACCAGGTCTCGTGTGTGGTCACCGCCACCGGCGATGTCACCCCCTGTGTCGGGGTCACCATTGCCCTCGATAATATCCGCAACAACAAACTTGCCCATATCCTGAAACACAGTGAGGTGATCAACAACCTGAAAAATTACCGCAACATGATCAAAGGGGTCTGTCGAACCTGTGAAAAGGCCGAAGAGTGCTACGGCTGCCGGGGGGCCGCCTACCAGCTTACCGGTGATTATCTGGCCTCAGATCCCACCTGCTGGCGCAATAAGGCTGAAGGTGAGAAGGCTGAAGACTGAAGGGCTG
>JANMTN010000160.1:0-7752 GCA_031390685.1 Desulfobulbaceae bacterium | reverse complement strand
CCAAGGACAATGTCCCGAAAGATGACCGATACCGTAAACACCTTCTGATGGGACGGCCCTTCCTCCATATCCAGTCGATACGATGGGGCCTCGTTAAACTGTTCCTGCAAGACTTCCTGCAACCGGCTCTTGGCGTCCGCGATCAACAACTCCTCTCTCTTGGTCTCAAAGGCCGGGACAAAGAAACGAAGGACAAAGTCTTGCACCGTTTCGTATCCGCCATCTTCAAAAATCGCCCCGACAACCGCCTCATAGGCGCACGCCAGAATGGACGATTTGTTTCTCCCGTTAGAGGCGTCCTCGCCCTTGCCCAAAAACAAAAATTTACCAAGCTCCACATCCCTGGCCATGGCAGCCAGATGGGTTTCATTAACAAGCGCGGACCGCAATTTGGTCAACTCCCCTTCACGCATCGCCGGAAAGCGCTGGTATAAGGTATGACCAACAACCAGATCAAGAACCGCATCTCCCAGAAACTCCAGAGTTTCATTATTATGACCGGGAAGAGAATATTCGAAGGCAAAGGAGGCGTGGATTAAAGCCTTCTGCAACAGACGCAGATCAGTAAAGCGATATCCCAGTATCTGCTCAAGGCAGGAGAGCTCATCCTTATTCTTCCGCGCCAGTGAATCGAGATCCATACCCTTTTTCCCCTTGTCAAAAAAACAAACTGTGGTATAAAGTGGCTCGCATACTTTTTCAAGTCTGCTCAAAAAGGCGGCGTAGCCAAGCGGCTAAGGCACTGGTCTGCAAAACCATGATTCAGCGGTTCAAATCCGCTCGCCGCCTCCAGTAAATTCAAAGGGTCACAAGTTATTAAACTTGTGACCCTTTTTTTATCAATATTATTTCGTACCGGTTTAAATACCTGATATTCGCTCCAAGGTCAAGTCACATCCTGCAAGAGATGCAATCAGGCAACTCCAGATATCAGCCTCCTTTCAAGCGTCCTCATCATCCACCGGCACCCCCCAGATCTCTCTGGCATATTGCTTGATGGTCCGGTCAGTGGAAAATTTTCCCATGCGGGCCACATTCAACACAGCCTTCCGGTCCCATGCCTCGGGGTCAAGGAAAGCCGCATTCACCTGATCCTGACAGGCAAGATACGATTCAAGGTCGAGAAGAAGGAGATAGGGATCATACTGATCAAGCAGACTGTCAACAAGGGGAAGGAATAACTCCTTATCACCCCGGCTGAATGAACCGTTCCGCAGACTGTCAATGGTCTGACCGATCTCCTTATTATCACGGTAAATGGCCTTGGGCGTGCGACTGACATTCAACTTCTCATACTCAGCCTCTTCTGCCGTCATCCCAAAGATAAAGATGTTTTCCCGTCCCACCTCTTCCAGAATCTCAATATTGGCCCCGTCCAGAGTGCCTATGGTGAGTGCGCCATTGAGCGAGAACTTCATATTGCCGGTACCGGAGGCCTCGGTACCGGCGGTGGAGATCTGCTCGGACAAATCGGCGGCGGGCATTATCACCTCGGCCTGGGATACGCTATAATTGGGAAGAAAAACAACCCGCAGACGCGACCCCACCCGTGGATCATTATTCACGACCTCGGCAATGGAGTTGATCAGCTTGATAACCAGTTTGGCCTTCCAGTAACTGGGGGCGGCCTTGCCGGCAAAGATGACTGTTCTGGCGGCAAGATCCAGATCAGGCCTCCTGAGTATCTTGTGATACAGGGTGATAACATGGAGGCAATTCAGCAGCTGCCGTTTATATTCATGGATGCGCTTCACCTGGATATCGAACATGGAATCGAGGCTCACCTCAACGCCGCATTTTTTTTGGATCAGGGCCGCTAACCGCTCTTTATTGGCACGCTTGATCGCCCGCCATTCTGTCTGAAATCCCCTGTCATCAGCCCATGATTCCAGCCCCCGCAACTGATCAAGATCGGTGATCCATCCCGGACCGATCTTGCTGGTGATCAGCGCGGCAAGCCGGGGATTGGCCTTCAACAGCCAGCGCCGCGGAGTAATGCCGTTCGTTTTTGAATTAAACTTGCCTGGAAAAAACTGATGAAAGAATTTAAAGGTCTTCTCCTTTAACAAGCGGGAATGCAGCTCTGCCACCCCGTTTACCGAATGACTGCCGACAATGGCCAGATGGGCCATACACACCTTTTTTACATCCCCTTCCTCAATAATGGACATGGCGCGCAGCCTGCCTATATCGCCTGGGTAGGCCAGGGCAACCAGCTCCAGAAAACGCTGATTGATCTCATAAATGATCTCCATATGCCTGGGCAGCACCTTGGCGATCAGCTCCACATGCCATTTTTCCAGGGCCTCGGGCATGAGGGTATGATTAGTGTAGGCAAAGGTCTTGGTGCAGACATCCCAGGCCTTTTCCCAGATCAGACCCTCAATATCAAGAAGAAGACGCATCAGTTCAGGAATGGCAATGGATGGATGCGTATCATTCAACTGCACGGCGATAATATCACTGAACTTGGTAAAATCTGAATACTTCTTTTGATAGCGACGCATAATATCCTGCAAGGTGGCCGCCACAAAAAAATACTGCTGTTTCAACCGTAATTCCTGACCTGCCAGATTATGATCCGGCGGATACAACACCTTGGAGATGGTCTCGGAACTCACCTTGTGCTGGACCGCGCCAATATAATCACCCTGACCGAAAAAACTCAAATCCAGATCACGGGAAGCGCGGGCCGCCCACAATCGTATGTTGATCACATGATCATTCTGATACCCAGGCACCAGGATATCACAGGGCAGGGCCATGACATCTTCCGTCTCCAGCCATTGGGCCCGATAGTTCCCGCCCTCATCCAGATAGCTGCTGACCCGGCCATAAAAATGCACAGGAAAAGCGGGCATGTTCCGCTGGAATACCCAAGGTGTCCCATAACGCATCCAGTTATCAGGACTTTCCACCTGATAGCCATCGATCAACTGCTGGTAAAAAAGACCGTATTCATACAAAATACCATAGCCGTAAGCCGGGATCTTCAAGGTGGCAATGGAGTCCATGAAACAGGCAGCCAGCCGCCCCAACCCGCCATTGCCAAGGGCCGCGTCCTCCTCCTCCTCCCGGAGCAGATCCATATCAAAACCAAGCTCTTCAACTGCCTGCTGGACCTCATCATAAATCCCCAGATTAATCATGCTGTTGCCAAGAGAACGACCGATCAGAAACTCAAGAGAGAGATAATAAACCCGTTTTTTCCCTTTGGCGTAAGAGGCCTTCTGGGTCTTGATCCATTTTTCCACCATGATATCCCGCAAGGTATAGGCAACAGCCCTATAGATATCACTCTCACCTGCCCGCTGCGGGTCGCGACCCTGGAAGCTCATCACATGATGCAGGATATTTTTCTTGATATCTTCCGCAGTTGCCGGAAAAAAGAGACCATCACAGCCAAAATCAGACGGGGGATGTTCCCTTTTTTCATCCTCTGATGCTTTCATAAAAAATGTCCCTTCTCTATAGAATGTATAATGATCAGGTTAAGCCATCGTTCAAAAAAAAACGTAATTTGAGGGCGCCTTCAAAAATCAGGATTTTCGTTTACGCTCAAGGCGTGCAAAAAATTTTACTGCAGGCATCTCTCGTCGAACAATCAAACCATCCCACTGAACAAAAGACAAGAAACGCCTCCTTGCGTTACAACTGGGAGTCGCTTATACTGAATTTTTCACTCAGTTCAATATTTTGAGTTTGATGGTCATCGTGTACGGTTTTCCCAACAGCTTTCAGCCTCTCCACCTGAGCAGGTTACCACTATTCATCGATTGTACAACAATGCCCCATCACAACACAAACGAAAAACCCTTTTTTCTTTTTGCACAAATACAATCAATCTTTTCGGAGGACAACCATGACAACTACCGGAAAAATGGTAAAAAAAGAGACCATGCTGATCGCCATAGCCATCAGCTTACTGTTGGGCTTTCTGACCGGAACCATTTTCACTACTTACAAACTTGGTCCATCAAATACTACCGCCAGCCAACCAGATAAAGGCCCTGAGCAACAAGGTGTCACCCTGAACAATGAACAAAGCAAGGATATTGCCGCACTTGAGACAGAGGTGAAAAATAATCCTGCCGGTGGTGAGGCATGGACCAGGCTTGGCAATCTTTACTACGACACAAATCAGCCCCAAAAAGCCATTACTGCCTACACCCGCGCGCTTGATCTTGTACCAGCAAATGCTGACATCCTCACTGATCTTGGCGTCATGTACCGGCTCGACAAGCAACCAGACAAGGCGATAGAGTTCTTTGACAAGGCCATCGCGGCCAATCCCCGGCATGAACCTTCACGTCTGAACAAGGGAGTCGTTCTGCTCTATGATCTTGGCCGGATTCCCGATGCCCTGCAGGCCTGGCAGGAGCTCCTTGCTGTCAACCCCAACGCAATGACCGCCAACGGCCAGTCGGTTCGTGATCTTGTGGCAGACGTCACAAAAAAAACTGAAGCCTCAGGAAAAGAGGACTCCAAAACCAAATAAGCCGTTGTACAAAAATAAGGGTACATTGTCCTTAAAATGACAGGAACGGCACAAAGGGCCACTGGATGGAGCGCCTCATACTGGATTCATCTCATTCATCCAAGACCGCGACAAGGTGATCTCCCATGTCAACTCCGAAAAGTAAACAGACCGTCATTTCCACCAGTGATCCCTGTGACCATGATCCTGGCAGCAATATATGCCTGCATGACCAGATCCCGGCGGTCGTCAAACAACTTGTCGCCCTGTGGCAAGCAAAATCTGGGCAGACCGGGAATTGCTTCGACCACATCGGCCCGGTGCCCATTCCCTCACACCAGGCCATTATCGACATCATCTATCAGGCACGACAACTTCTCTTTCCCGGCTATTTTACCCAGACCAAACTGCATGCCTCTAACCTGGAATATTACATCGGCCAGGAGACCACCGAACTCTACGAACGGCTCACCGAACAGATCACCATGGCCATTCGCCATGACTGCCGACGGACCAATCTGGCCTGCACCAACTGCGAGGAACGCGGCCACTATCTGGCCCTGGCCTTTATCAAAACCCTGCCGCAAATCACAGCAACCCTGACCACCGATATTCGGGCAACGCTCACCGGTGATCCGGCCACCAACAGTTTCGATGAGGTGATTTTCAGTTATCCCGGCCTGCTGGCCACCTCCATCTTCCGTATGGCCCATGAGCTGTTTCTCCTGCAGGTGCCGATTATCCCGCGCATCATGACCGAACACGCCCACAGCCTCACCGGCATTGACATCCATCCCGGCGCCACCATAGGTCCCGGCCTGTTCATCGATCACGGCACCGGGGTGGTGATCGGAGAGACTACTATTATCGGCGCCAATGTCCGCCTTTACCAGGGAGTCACTCTGGGCGCCCTGTCCCTGCCCAGGGACGCCGGGGTCAAACTCCGGCGGACGAAACGCCATCCCACCATTGAAGATGAAGTCATCATCTATGCCAACGCCATTATCCTGGGCGGAGAAACAGTTATCGGCAGACGTTCAATCATCGGCGGCAATATCTGGCTCACCGAAAGCGTGCCGCCGGACACCAAGGTGATGCTCAAACGACCGGAACTGATCTTTTCTGAAAAGAAAGATAAAACTGGCAGGACATAAAGGAGCATTCCATGACCAGCAAGCCGCTCATCGCCACCATCGGCAACACCCCCCTGCTCGCCCTATCGCGGATCACCAGAGGATGCCGGGCCACCATCCTGGCCAAGCAGGAATCAAGAAACCCCATGGGCAGCGTCAAGGACCGCATCGCCGCTGCCATGATCGAGGCCGGGATCCGGGACGGGCAGATTACCAACGACACCACCATCATTGAACCAACCAGCGGCAATACCGGGCTGGGTTTGGCCTTTATCTGCGCAGCCAGGGGAATGCGCCTGATCCTGACCATGCCTGAGAGCATGTCCATGGAGCGACGGATCCTTCTCAAACACCTTGGAGCCGAACTTGTTCTCACTCCGGCGGCGGCAGGGATGAGCGGCGCCATTGCCGCGGCCAGAGAACTGGCCCAGGCGGACAAAAACTCCTTCATGCCCAATCAGTTTTCCAATCCGGCCAATCCAGCCATCCACCGAACGACAACAGCAGAAGAGATCTGGACGGCAAGTTGCGGCAAGATTGATATCTTTGTGGCCGGAGTAGGCACCGGCGGGACGATTACCGGCGTGGGCGAGGTCTTGAAGAGCAGAAATCCGCAGATCGAGGTCGTGGCCGTTGAGCCGGCAGATTCGCCTGTGCTCTCCGGAGGCACGGCAGGACCACATAAGATCCAGGGTATTGGCGCCGGTTTTATCCCCGAGATTCTCAACACCGCCATCCTTGACGCCATCATCACCGTGTCCAATCAGGACGCAATGAGTATGGCCCGCCGCCTTGCCGCCGAAGAAGGCATCCTCTGCGGGATCTCTTCAGGGGCCGCACTCTGGGCAGCCCTGCACCTGGCCGCCAGAGATGAGAATCACGGCAAGACCATTGTCACCATCCTCCCCGACACCGGAGAGAGATACCTGAGCACCGAACTGATGACCGGGACATGAGCCATGCTCAGGCAGCAAATTGAGTAAGGCGTCCCCTTATTTTCCTTTAACCAAAATTATTTTACATCTTGTTAACTTGGGGTAACCCCAACATTCGTGCAATGAAGGGCCATTTGTAAAAATGTCTCACTTCCGTCCCCCTGGTACCCTTACACCCCCATAAACGAAATGTTGGTTGAAACCTCAATTTGGTTTGAATGCAGATATGAGAGTATATACGCCAAATAATCGTTCTTTTATAGTAACATTCACCAGATTGTCAGTAATGTAATTCAATATGGCTTTAGTCGGCTTTGCGCCTACAATCATTGACTTTGCGTACATATAAATATTTGCGAAAGGATGATACCAGCGAGAATTGAGAGGGATTGAATCAAGAATAAGCAGTTGACCTCCTGGTTTTAAAATAGAATGGGCCTTTTTTAGGGCGTTAATCGAATCAGGAATTGCGGTTAATGCTAAACAAAAAATTACAGCATCAACCTCCGTCTCTGGGGTAAAATCGTACATATCCATGCACGCAAAATGGACATTGGCCCATTGGCTCTGCTCTTTCTTGCGGTTTGCAATAGCAATCATTTGTTCAGAAAAATCGATTCCGATAATTGTAACGTCCCCGTGGAGTTTTTTTAAGAGACTCGGCATAACAGAGGCAGGGCCGCAGCCTAATTCAACAATTGTGGCACCTGGAGGTATCTTGAGGGAATCGGCGACCTCACCGTAAAAGACGGCTGGCTTGGCCCATACTCATCAGGAAGGCTATGAAAGCATAACTTGACGCCGCGAGATCATACTTCCTTTGATTTGAAATCTGCCGAATATCCATAAAACTTCCTCCTTTATTTTTATTTGTCGGATGGCGTAACGAATCTGGAGAAGAAACTATTTTGGCGGGGTTGCCTGAAAATAATGCCTGTTTTTCACAGCTTGGGCCAAGTCGCCACGGAGCTCTCCCTTTGGGTAAGTGCAACCAATGCCTCTATTGTGAGGCGCGGTCTGAGCATGTTTCGCAACAGATCAATGCCCCTCGCTAAAGTTTCATCATTGATCTCCTCTCCTCCTACTTCCAGATAGTTGAGCCAGAAAAGGGTCACCAGCCAGATTTCTTCGGTAAAGAGGGACATCTCTTTATCAGACAGCGGTCTCAATGTTCCAATGGCAACGGCGTCGTTGTTAGATTGCCAGA
>JANMTN010000153.1:0-5541 GCA_031390685.1 Desulfobulbaceae bacterium | reverse complement strand
TATCTGATCCCCGGCACGGTGATGGAGGTCTCGGCGACATTGGTGGCGACCACAATCTTGCTCTGTTTATACTGCTGGAAGATCCGGCGCTGATCCGCCCCCTGGAGGCGGCCAAACATGGGCAGGATCACCGCCTCCGGGATTTTTTTGGCAAGCAGGGCGCAACAGGTGCGGATGTCCCGCTCGGTGGGCAGAAAGATCAGGGTGTCGCGCGGCCCGTTATGCAGGTGGAGGTCGAGCACAGCCTGCACACAGTGATCGATATAATCATCTTTCTCAGCCAGAGGGTCATCTTCGATTGGCGAATAGCGGACCTCAACCGGGTAGGTCCTGCCGGCAATGGAGAGGACCGGCGCCTGGTCAAAGTGTCGGGAAAAGACAGCGGTGTCGATGGTGGCGCTGGTGATAATCAGTTTCAGATCAGGTCGCTTCGGCAGCAGTTTCTTGAGAAATCCCAGGAGGAAATCGATATTCAGGCTCCGTTCGTGGGCCTCATCAATGATGATCACCCCGTATTTGCGGAGCAGGGGGTCGTTTCTGGTTTCTGCCAGAAGCACCCCGTCGGTCATGAACTTGATGCGGGTATCAGCGCTGGTCTGGTCGTGGAAGCGGATCTTGTAGCCAACCAGCCCGCCACTTTTGCCGTTTTCCTCCAGTTCCTCGCCAACCCGTTCCGCCACCGAGACGGCGGCTACCCGGCGCGGTTGGGTGCAGCCGATGAGCGTTTTGCCTGTCGGGTCCAGCTCCAGGCAGAATTGCGGGAGCTGGGTGGTCTTTCCTGAGCCGGTGTCTCCGGCAATGATGATGGTCTGGTGGGCCTGCAAGGCCTTCTGGATCTCGGTTTTATGGTTCAGGATGGGCAGGATGTCTGGGGAATGAATTGTCATGGAAGGGATGGTTGATCTTTGGATTCTATGGTATAGGGTAACTGTTCAGGTGGATAGTGTGTAGGGGGTAAGCTAACAGTCTAAATCTCCTGCAGACTAACCCCGATAAACGGGATAAGTGCCTTTCGCAGATTATTTTCTTGTAAAAAAAACAAAAAATAATCTGTAAGGCACTAAATAACCTGAGTTACTTATAACATTTCATTTGTCACCCTGAAAGAGGAGAAAGTCATATGAAGGTACGAAAGGCAGTGATTCCGGTAGCAGGCTTGGGAACCAGGTTTTTACCCGCCACCAAGGCAATCCCCAAGGAGATGCTCACCATTGTGGATCGGCCGACCATCCAGTATATCGTTGAAGAAGCAGTGGCCTCAGGCATTGAGCAGGTCATTTTTATCACCAGCGCCGGAAAATCAGCCATTGAAAATCACTTTGATTATGACTTCCATCTGGATTACGTACTGAAGGAAAAAAAGAAGATCGCCCTTGGAGAAGAACTGAATAATATCTCTAATCTCATTGATATAGTCTCCGTTCGTCAGAAGAAGCCGCTGGGGCTTGGCCATGCCATCTGGACCGCCAGGCATGTGGTGGGTGATGAGCCGTTCATGGTTATGCTTGGTGATGATCTGGTGTTGAGTAAGATTCCCTGTGCCAAGCAGATGCTTGATCTCTTTGATGAGGTGCAGGAGTCTATTGTCGCCGTCCAGCGGGTGCCTGAGGATCAGACCTATCAGTATGGCATTGTCGAGGGCGTGCCTATTGAGCGCGAGCGGACGCACCAGGTCAAGAGGATGATTGAGAAACCCGCGCCTGGAACCACCGATTCCGACATGGCCATCATTGGCCGCTATATCCTCATGCCCGAAATCTTTGATCTCCTGGAGAAGACCACGCCTGGACATGGTGGTGAGATCCAGTTGACCGATGCCTTACAGGCCCTTGGCAAAAAACGGGACATGTATGCCTATGAGTTTAACGGCACCCGCTTTGATGCCGGGGACAAGATGGGATATCTGAAGGCTATTCTTGCCTATGGCATGGTCCATAATAAACTCGGTGCCGAACTGAAGGCCCATATCAAGGAGTTGGCGGCAAGTCTATGATGCGACTGGAGGTGGCGGTGGCCGCGCCCTTGTGGCAAACGCTCACCTATCTGTTTGCAGGTGATAAGAATGATGACAGCGCTGGCGTCAGCCCGGTTGGTAAAAGGGTGCTGGTGCCCCTTGGCAACAGGAGGGTGACCGGCTATGTGCTGGGGCTGCTTCCCGAGGAAGATGTCGGTTATAAGCTGCGGGCCGTGATCGAAATCCTTGATCCGGAACCGCTTTTTCCCGCTAATCTGATTCCCTTTTTCCGCTGGGTGGCCAGATATTATCATTATCCGTTGGGCGAGGTCATTAAAACGGCATTGCCCGGCGGTCTTGCGCCCAGTAGCGGCAAACAGCTCCTGCTGACCGAACAGGGGCGGATGAAAGGAACGGCTGATCTGAAGCGGAATCTGGATGCAACAGGCGGGCAGGAACCGGACTGGTTGCCGCGTCTTATCGAAAAAGGGTCCCTTGGCGCCTCTGAGTCCCGGAAAATTCTGGGTCTGAAGAGTTTCCGGAAACTGATCAGCTCCTGGCAGGAACAGGGACTGGCTGAGATCCGGGAGATATTGATTGGCAATGATATCCGCCAGAAGAATGAGATCTGCTATGCCTGTTCCAGCACCGTATTAATTTCTTCCTGTTCAACCTCTGATCCCTCCAGGGATGAAATTGCGATCTTTGGCCAGGAACTGGGGGAAGAGCTTGCCGCCTCTCTCCCATTTTCTCATATAAAGACCCTCTATTTCCTGCAATTACTGGCTGGTATCCAGGCGCCGGGCATGGACGTCCTCGTGTCGCGCGCCCCGCAGCGGGCTGTGCCGGCCAGGGAACTGAACAAGGCCTACAGCGGCGCCGCCAAGGCCCTGCCATTTCTCATGGAACAGGGGATTGTGCACCGGGTGGAACAGCGGGTCTTTCGCAATCCTTACGGAGAACAGCTCTCCTGGTTTCCCCGGCCTGAGACCCTGACACCGGAACAGGAACAGGTCGTATCAGCGCTCCTTCCCGCCATTAAAACAAAAAAATTCGCCACCTTTCTGCTTCACGGCGTGACCGGTTGCGGCAAGACCGAGGTCTATCTGCGGGCAGCCGAAGAAACTCTTGCCAGTGGTCGTGATGTCCTGGTGTTGGTCCCTGAGATTGCCCTGGCCACCCAGCTTGAGGCTCATTTTGTCTCCCGTTTCGGCGAGAGGGTCCTGCTCCTGCATAGTGGTCTGACAACAGGTGAACGCTTTGACCAGTGGAGTCTGGCCCGAGGCCAGAGCTCGGAGGCCACGGACCAGGATAGAGACGGTGCCCCAAGAGCACTTCCTGCGGGGCGACCACAGATTGTGATCGGAGCCAGATCGGCAGTCTTTGCCCCCTTGCCGGATCCAGGGCTTATTGTCGTCGATGAAGAACATGACAGCGGTTTCAAACAGGATGATGGCTTGCGCTATAACGGCCGTGATCTTGCGGTGCTGCGGGCCAGGTTGAATAACGCGGTCGTTCTGCTTGGCTCGGCCACTCCCTCAGTGACCAGTTTTTATCATGCCCGGCAAGGTAAATACTCCCTGCTGACCATGAACAAGCGGGTACAGGGTCGCTCTCTGCCCTCCGTCTCTCTGGTTGATCTGCGTGATAAATCGGTAAAAGCCTATGGCAAGGCGCTTGGCAAGAAATTGCAACAGGCCCTGCGGGAGACCCTGTCCCAGGGAAAGCAGAGTCTTTTGCTCTTGAACAGAAGGGGATTTGCCTCGGTTTATCTGTGTCAGGATTGTGGCAAACCAGTCGAGTGCAACCATTGTCATATCTCGCTTACCTTTCACAAGGGCAAAAAACAACTGGTCTGTCATTACTGTGGCTATACGCTCACCAGTAATCAGCTCTGTTCCGGGTGCCACTCGGAAAAGCTGGTTCCCGTCGGGTTTGGCACCGAACGCATTGAGCAGGAGGTGCGGGAACTGCTGCCTGAGGCCAGAATTGCCCGGCTGGATTCTGATACCGCCGTTGATCGCAAGAAATTCCTGCACCTGTTGCAGGCCATGCACAACCGGGAGATTGATATCCTGATCGGCACCCAGATGATTGCCAAGGGCCATGATTTTCCGGAAGTGACTCTGGTGGGGGTGGTCTGGGCGGATGGTGGTTTGAGTATGCCCGATTTCAGGGCGGCGGAGCGGACCTATCAACTGCTCTCCCAGGTCAGCGGCCGGGCCGGGCGCGGTAACAGTCCCGGGCAGGTGATTATCCAGACCTTGCGGCCGGATCATTATGCAGTCGCCCTGGCGCAACGGCATGCCTACAGCGAGATGTATGATAAGGAGATGGCGATCCGCCAGATGCCGGCCTTTCCACCCCTGCTGCGGATGATCAATATCCATATCCAGGGGAGCAGAGAACAGGACGTGCGCCAGGCGGCAGCCGGGATTGCCGGGATGTGCCGGGAATTTGTGAAGTCCCTGGCCGCTGAAACAAGGCGTCATCCCGTGGAGATCCTTGGCCCGGCCCCGGCGCCGCTAGATAGGCTCCGTGACCGTTATCGCTGGCAGGTACTGCTCAAGGGCGCCAGCCAGGACGATCTGCATGCAGTATGTAATCAGGTGGTGATGGGTGATTTTGCGACCGGAGATCTCAGGATTGCGGTTGATGTTGACCCGGAAAATATGATGTGAACAGGGGAATAATGTTTATATCCCATCCCCTGATTCCGGGTAGGTGCAGACCTCACCGCAATAATTTTCAAAAACCAGATTCTCCCCTCTGGTCAGGATATAATCAGGGGTGAGCGGGATCTTTCCTTTGCCGCCAGGTCCATCAAGGGCAAAGGTCGGCACGGCCATGCCGGAGATATGGCCGATCAGGCTGCGCATGATCCTGATCCCTGTTGCGGTCGATGTACGGAAGTGATTGGTGCCCCGGGTGAGGTCGGTCTGGAAAAGGTAGTAGGGTTTTACCCGTATTTCGAGCAGTTTTAACAGCAGCTCCCGCATGATTTCCGGGGTGTCGTTGACCCCTTTCAAGAGAACGGTCTGGCATCCCAAGGGAATTCCGGCATCGGCCAGCAGGGTACAGGCAGCGCTGGATTCCGGGGTAATCTCCGCCGGATGGTTGAAATGGGTGTTGATATAGAGTGGATGATATTTTTTCAGAATGGCAACCAACTCCGGGGTCACGCGCATGGGCAGGGTGCAGGGGACTCTGGTGCCGATGCGGATCACTTTGACTGAGGGAATGGCGCGCAACTCACTTAAGAGATATTCGACCTGGGAATCCGACAGGAGCAGCGGGTCGCCGCCTGAGAGAAGCACCTCCCGCACCTGGGGATGATGGCGGATGTAATCAAGTCCGGCCTGGATGGTTTCCGGGCTGATAACCATCCTGTCGGTTCCCACCTTGCGTTTTCTGGTGCAGAAACGACAGTACATCGCGCACTGAGTGGAGACCAGAAATAGGACCCGGTCCGGATATTTGTGGACCAGATTAGGGACTGGACTGAGACGTTCTTCGCCAAGGGGGTCTTCCATGCAGACCGGATCAAGCAATTCGGCGACATCGGGGACGGCCTGTTTCCACAGGGG
>JANMTN010000086.1:0-5533 GCA_031390685.1 Desulfobulbaceae bacterium | reverse complement strand
CGGGTCAGGAAATTCTGACCGGTTTCGGACACAACGCCGTGCTGGGCGTGGCCGATAAGATCATCGACGCGGTCAAGTCCGGGGCCATCAAGCACTTCTTTTTGGTAGGCGGCTGCGACGGTGCCAAATCGGGTCGTAACTACTACACCGAGTTTGCCGAGAAGGCCCCCAAGGACACGGTCATCATGACCCTGGCCTGTGGTAAGTACCGTTTCAACAAGCTGGAGTTCGGCGACATCGGCGGCATCCCGCGCCTATTGGACATCGGACAGTGCAATGATGCCTACTCGGCCATTCAGATCGCTGTTGCTCTGGCGGGTGCCTTCAAGTGCGGCGTCAACGACCTGCCGCTCTCCATGGTGCTGTCCTGGTACGAGCAGAAGGCTGTTGTCATTCTGCTGACCCTGTTCCACCTCGGCATCAAGAACATCAAGCTAGGGCCAACACTGCCGGCCTTTATCACCCCCAATGTCCTCAATGTATTGGTGGAAAACTTCAACATCAAACCGGTCACCACTCCGGAAGCAGACCTGAAGGCCATTCTGGGCTAAGCCACAGACCGTTGTTTCCCCCCGGCAGGGTACGGCTCAGATCAGCGTGCCCTGCTTTTTTAAAATCTTTTTCTCGCAAAAAAACATTTGAGAAAAAGATCCTCTCCAAAAAGAGACCTCCAATATGAACCCAGACAAGCAAAAGACTGAAAGCTATTTCAGCAAAATGAAAGGGATCACCACAAGCCCGCCGTTAGTGAATCTCTCCGAGATCTGGTGGTCGTGGATTGGCGCGTTCCTTGGCATTTCTGCGGTCTCCTATCTTCATTTCAACCTGTTCCTCACCACCACCGATCTGGAAATGCTGGTAGGATCTTTTGGCGCCTCGGCGGTGCTGATCTATGGCGCGATCAAAAGCCCCCTGGCCCAGCCGCGCAATCTCATCGGCGGTCATATTATCTCGGCCATCATTGGCGTTGCCTGTTACAAACTCATTGGCCCATCCTCCATCTGGATTGCCTCGTCTTTTGCTGTGGCCACGGCCATTGCCGCCATGCATGCCACAAAAACCCTGCATCCGCCGGGCGGGGCAACCGCACTCATTGCCGTGATCGGCAGCGACAGAGTTCATAATCTGGGATTTTTGTATGCCATTATGCCTGTGGCCGCCGGTGCTCTGATCATGCTGATCGTGGCGCTTCTGGTAAATAATATCCCCAAAAGCCGAAGGTATCCTGACTTCTGGCTTTAAGAATTGCTTAAAAAAAATAAAGAAAAACCTTCACCAGCCTATTTCAAAAGATGACCAGCAATCAAAAGACATTCACTATCATTCCTGGCCTGAACATGGGCCTGTCTGCTCCCAAAGAACTGGAACAGATTATTGCCGTCATCAATAAATACGATGTCCCCATGACCAAGATCACCTCGGCCCAACGCCTGGCCCTCCTTGGCATGGACGAGGAAGACCAGGAAAGGCTCAAGGCCGAACTCAAACCCCTGATCCGCCCGATGACCGCCAACGACATCAACTATGTCCATGCCTGTCCCGGCTCCCAGTGGTGCAAATTCGGCACCAGCGACTCCCTGGCACTCGGCGCAAGAATTGAACAGCTTGACCTTGCCGGACCCCTGCCCGGCAAGGTCAAGATCGGGATTTCCGGCTGCCGGATGTCCTGTGCCGAACCGTATGTCCGGGATGTGGGTATCTTTGCCACTAAAAAGGGCTGGACCCTGGTCTTTGGCGGCAACGGCGGTGGTAATCCGCGTCTTGGCGACATCGTGGCCGAAGGGCTGACCGACGACCAGGTGGTCGAGCTGGTCCAGAAATGCCTGACCGTCTATCAGCAGAATGCCAAAACCAAATCAAGAACCGCCCGCTTCATGAAACATTTCGGCATAGACGCGCTCAAACAAGCCGTCCTGGCCGCATAAATCAGCCTGGAGGATCTTATCATGCAATGCCCTGGACAGGATAACCGCTACTGGAGCGGCGCGGCCGTTTTTGAAATCCCCTGCCCTCATTGCGGTCAGATGCTGGAATTTTTCAAAGATGACAGTCAGCGCCTCTGCAAACAGTGCGGGCACCGGGTACTGAACCCCAAGATCGATTTTGGCTGCGCCTCCTACTGCCCCTACGCCGAGCAGTGCATGGGCGCGCTTCCTTCGGATCTGCGGGCCAGAGCTGGCAGCCTTTTCAAGGAACGACTGGCAGTCGCGGTGCGGAAACGGTTGCTGGACCAGGAACAAACATATCGTCTGGTCACCACCAGGGCGGAGTTTGGCGAAAGGCTCTGCCAGGAAGAGGGCGGGAACATGGCAGCCATTGTCGCTGCTACCCTGCTCACCGAGACCGATCACCCTCTGGCTCTGCTGACAGAGCTGGCGGCAGAAGAAAATCTTATCAAGGAGGTGAACCAACTCTTGTCCTTCAAACCAGCCATGAACGATGAAGAGGCAAAGTCAGCAGCCATCTTCCATGATGCCTGTCTCCTCGGCGCCATGAGCCTGGGCATAATTGCAGACTCGTCCACCCCGTGCCTGACCGTAACGGGAAAACAGGAAGCAGAAAAGATAAAGGCCCAAAGCAACACCTGAAAAAGAAGCCCCAATGCCGTTCACTGATGTACCTCATTGGGATACAGAACAGCCAATTCAACTCAGCCGTTGTCAATAAATAACATGGCCATTCTGGATATTCGGAACGGCATAAAGAGCCGTAACGGAAGGGTTACAAAAGGCTAAGGGATTTCGTGACCGCTCCTAAACAATTTAGGGAGGAGGAAAACAATGAAGAAAACCACAATAATGGTGAACACAGCGCTGGCATTGATGGCGGCCCTGACGCTTGGCGCAGGATGCTCGCCGGAAAAAGCAACAGCGGTAAAGACCGTGGAGATTGCCGATGGCGTGATTGATCCGGCACAATGGGGTAAGGCCTGGCCGGTGGAATACGATATGTGGAAAAAGACCGGCGAGCCGACGCCTGCCGGTAAAAGCAAGTACAAAAAAGGCAATGACGCTGGGGTGACCTATGACAAGTTGTCAGAATACCCCTTTCTGGCCCTGCTCTTTAACGGCTGGGGATTCGGTATTGAGTATAACGAACCACGCGGCCACCTCTACATGCGGAAAGATCAGTCTCTGGTTGATCCTTCCCGAATCAAGGCCGGCGGTGTCTGCCTGACCTGCAAGACCCCTTATGCCCCTGAACTCGAAAAGAAAATGGGCAAGGATTATTATTCCAAGCCCTACGATGAGGTATTGGCCAAGATCCCCAAGGAACATCAGGACCTCGGTGCAGCCTGTATCGATTGTCACGACAACAAGGATATGTCGCTCAAGCTCTCCCGCGGCTTCACCCTGATCAAAGCCCTGAAGACCATGGGAGTCGATGAGTCCAAGCTGACCCAGCAGGAGAAACGCTCGCTGGTCTGCGCCCAGTGTCATGTGACCTACAACATCACCAAAGACGCCGACATGAAATCAGTGGATGTCTTCTTCCCCTGGGAAGGAAGCAAGTTGGGCAACATAACCACGGAAAATATCATCAAAAAGATCCGCAGCAACCCGGCCTACGGCGAATGGAAACAGAGCGTCACCGGTTTCAAGATGGCCTTTATCCGCCATCCTGAATTTGAGCTGTACTCCAATAACAGTGTCCACTGGCAGGCAGATGTTTCCTGTGCCGACTGCCATATGCCCTACACCAAGGTGGGAAGCCAGAAGGCCTCCGATCACCAGATCATGAGTCCGCTGAAAAATGAGATGAAGGCATGTCAGCAATGCCACACCGAGACCCCGGAAAGGCTGAAAGCACAGGTCATAGCTATCCAGGACCGGGCCGCCTCCATCTTTATCCGTTCCGGCTATGCCACAGCTACCGTGGCCAAACTCTTTGAAATGACCCACAAGGCCCAGGCCGAAGGAAAAGTGATTGACAAAGAACTGTACGACAAGGCCAAGGATCACTACGAAGAGGCATTTTATCGGGTGCTCTTCTTTGGGGCCGAGAACTCCGTTGGTTTCCATAATCCAACCGAGTCCATGCGGATACTTGGTGACGCCGCCCTCCACGCCGGACAGGCGGAAGCCTTGCTCCGTCAGGGGTTGACTGCCTCGGGCATTGTCGTGCCGGTCAAGATCGACCTGGAGCTGCCTAAATATACGGACAATCGTGGCGCGAAGAAGCTCATGTTTAATCCGGAACAGGAATTGAAAGATCCCTTCCCGGCCAAATAAGCACTGACACTCTGGCATGAGGAACCTCTCATGCCAGAGACATTTCACAATCAATTTCTACGCCCCCAAAGTATCGGGGGCTTTTTTTTATTGCAGGTTTAACCCAAGTCAATATGACAGCGAGTATTTCTGGTATACTGAGGGCATGACAACAAGGAGCTCAACGCTCTGTATCAGCTGAAACGTAAGTGCGAAGCAACGTGGCCCGACCGTAACAGGATGAACACCGTATTCCTGGCCAATCTCATTAATCGTCTTTACCCCTCGCAATGCCTCCAGACCTACCTTCGCCTTGAACTCGGGAGTGTGGAACTTCCTCTTCTTCGCTTCGCTCATTGTTTCTCATTCCGTATGATTGCGCACAGCTTAAACTACTGTCTTAGATCTGGGGTGCGTTATAAGGCAACAACTGCGCGAAACTTGCCCTTGTTTTTTGCTGCGCAAAAAAATTACAAAAAACCCCTCTTCCACGGTAGCACCAAACAAAAAAGCACATAGCTCAAAATGAGCTATGTGCTTGAATTTTACTGGAGCCGATATGCGGAGTCGAACCGCAGACCTACTGATTACGAATCAGTTGCTCTACCAAATGAGCTATATCGGCTTGATCAGATTATCACCTGGAAAAGTAGTTCCAGTAATTATCAATTTTATGGTAGTGTGTCAACATCGGATCAATACAGACCCTTGATAATTTAGCTTGAGCCATAAGGCTCCTCCCTTCACCATGTCTTATCTGTCACTTTTCCTTGTTTGTTCTCTCTTCCTGGCAGGATGTTCAGATACTACCACACCATCTGAACAATCCAAAAAAACAGATCCTGAAGAAACACACAGCGTTATCAATCCTGAGCAGAATGGATGCAAGCGCTGCCATACGCCGCATCAGGACACGGCCCATGGATTTTCCTGTTCAAGCTGCCATGCCGGCAATGACACCAGTAACGATCAGAAAAATGCCCATACCGGTCTTGTCTCGCAACCAGCCCACCCGGCATCGATGGCTCAGACCTGCGGCCGATGCCATCCTGACCAAGTGGCAGGGGTGGCACAATCCATTCATTTTACCCTGGCCAAGGAGGTCAATCAGGTCCGCAAGGCCTTTGGCGCTAAGGAAACACTTGCCGGGCTTACCCAGATCCCCATTGTCGAGGCGCCGGCAACACCTCTGCAACTGGCCGACGATCTACTGCGTCGGCGCTGTCTGCGCTGCCATCCCTATTCCAGCGGCGACCACTACCCCTATGTCAATCACGGCACCGGATGCGCGTCCTGTCATCTCGATTTTACCAATGGCGTAC
>JANMTN010000085.1:0-8021 GCA_031390685.1 Desulfobulbaceae bacterium | reverse complement strand
GACAATATAAGTCAAATGGCATCCGTTCGCGGCAATTACGGCCGCATCCTGACCCGGAGCAAGTGCATAGAAATCCAGTGGGAACTTCAGGACAACGAGTGGCACGAAGCCGCCCAGAACCGGATTGTTTACGAGGCAGTCCGGGGCACAATCACCTCCGGCGTCCATCAGGGAGAGCAGGTCGACCATGACCTGCGGCGATTTACCGAGACCCTGGATCTGGTCGGGGGGGCCCAGAACATGCGCAAGGTCTTCATTGCCAATGCCTTCCCGGCCACCGATACCCTCCGCGTCCTCAAACGGAATAACGTCGGGGTCTTTATCGGACGCAGCATCCGCCGGGGCGAGGCCCAGGAAAATGGCACCTATTGCCCTCCCCTGCTGCCCCCCCCGGACAATCTTTACTTCGGCGGCGCCACCTATGAGACATTCTGCGAGATGTCCTGCCACGAAGACGTCCGTTTCTACATGATCTTCGGACAAGACGGCGAGAGACACCTGCGCGAATTCCACCGCGGTTTCTGGATGACCAGAGAGGGCAAGGAGAAAATCGCCGACACCCACACCATGATCGCCATGTTCGGCTCCCATATTGACGGGACGGAAGGGGTGCTCACCCAGCAGATTCACGATTTTTTTGAGCAGCTCCGTTCTGTTCCCGAAATCGGCGACCATTTCGCGGTCTGTCATGGCAGCGGCCCCGGCGTCATGAAGATAGCGGATGACACGGCGGCAGCCCTTGGCATCCTGCGCATCGGTGTCGGCATCGACAGCGAAAAGATCGGTCAGCGCGCCAATCTCGACCCGCCGATCCTGCTCAATTTCAATAACTCCGCCCGCCACATGCGCCAGAATATCCTTGATCGCACCTCCCTGTACAAGATTTACAATATCGGCGGCATGGGCACCTTTGAGGAACTGCTGATTGCCGTCACCAATCTCAAACTCTTTGAAAGCCTGCCCGCGCCGCATATCTTTGTCGATCCCTTCGGGCTTGGCGAAAACGGGACCCATCTGTGGCAATCAACCCTGGAACAGTTGCAGACCGCTTCGAGCATGAAGACCATCGGCAGCCACAACGTCAGGCTGGCGCCGGCCTGGGTGCCAAACTTCTGTCACGTAGTCCGCGACTACAAAGAGGTGTTCGCGATCATCGCCGGATTTGCCCATGACCCGGTGGCCTACTGGCAGAAGGCGGGGATCCCGGAGCAGGACCTTCTCCAGGCCTGGGATAACGCTATCCGCAGCAAGGTCATCATTCCGCCCTATCTGCAACAGGCAATCCTTACCGTGCGCGGATCGCGCGGAGCTATTACAAGGCACGTCAAAAAATCAGGGGACATGAAAAAGGAAAAGTTGTAATAATATTTGACCTCTTTGTATAATTCCATCGATAGACTCAGGGCGAACCATGGCTGTATGAATTTATCAGCCTTTTTCCGTTCGGTGAGCCTGTTGAACTATAAAGAATATTTTCGGAGCTCTCGCAGGTTCGCTTACCTGCAACGCATTATCCCTCAACCTTTCAACCGCTGCTTATCATGTCCAGGATCCGCATCCTTCCAGAACAACTGGCCAACCGTATCGCCGCAGGCGAGGTGGTCGAACGTCCGGCCTCGGTGGTCAAAGAACTGCTGGAAAACTGCCTGGATGCGGGTGCCAGCCGGATTGAGATCGAGATTGAGGGCAGCGGCACCCGTCTGATCCGGGTCATCGACAACGGAGAAGGCATGGACGCGGACGACATGCTCCTCTGCCTGGAGCGGCACGGAACCTCGAAGATCGCCACTGACCAGGACCTGGCCGCCATCAGCTCACTCGGCTTCCGGGGCGAGGCCATCCCCTCCATCGGCTCGGTCTCGCGGATGACCATTACCTCCCGCACCCAGGATGCCCCCCTTGGCGCCAGGGTCGTGCTCGACTATGGGAGACTGATCAAGGTGCATGAGATCGGTTGCAGCCGCGGCACCATCTTTGAGATCCGCAACCTCTTTGGCAACACCCCGGCCCGCCGGAAATTCCTGCGCACCAGCAGGACCGAACTGGCCCATATCGAAGAGGTCGTCAAGAGCTACGCCCTGGCCGCATCCACAACCGCCTTTATCCTGCGCGTGGACGAACGGGAGGTCATTCATTTTGAGGAAAGCCAGTCCCTGCCGGATCGACTGGCCGCTATCCTCCATTATCAGGGGCAGTTCATGGAGGTGGGAGAGGTCGGAAATTGCAGCAGCCAGCCCCGTACTCACGGCTATCTCCTGCCCCCGGATGCAACCGTGGCCGGCTCTGCCGGAATCCGCCTGCTGGTCAATGGCCGGGCCGTCCGCGACCGGATGATCGTCCATGCCGTCGCCGAAGGATTACGCAATTTTCTGATGAAAGGGAGAACTCCGGCAGGCCTCATCCACCTGCGCCTGCCGCCGGAGGACGTTGATGTTAATGTTCATCCGACCAAACAGGAGATCCGTCTGCGCGACAGCCAGGCCATCCACCAGATGATCAGCCAGGCTGTGGAGCAGGCGATGCAGAAGTATCAAAAAAAACTCCAGGGTGCCATTTTCCGAGCCGCTCCCCCGCGGGACCACAGGCCACAGCATGAGCCAGCACCCCAGCCGGTATCCCAGCAGAGCAAGCCGTCAACAACACACTCTGCTTTTACACCCGCCCCCAAGCCGTTTTTCAGAGAATCACCCGTTCCCCCAGCCGCTGTTTTCTCGATGCAGACCGCTGAACCCGTCGCCGCTGCTCTCTCGCCTGCCACTCAGCCTGTTTTCACAACGCAGCACGCCCTGCCGGCAGCAGCAGCCCCAGATCATGGTCTCACGATCATCGGCCAATACGACAATCTCTATATCTTCTGCCAGTCAGAAAACGGCGGCCTCCTGGTGGTGGATCAACATGCCGCCCATGAACGCCTCCTCTTTGAGAATCTGAAAAGGCAGTTCATGCAGGGACACATCGCCAGCCAGACCCTGCTTTTTCCGGCTACGGTCGAACTTTCCATTGCCGAGGCCGAATGCGTGGAACACCATGCAGCCGAGATCAGACAGATGGGTTTTACGGTCCGGGAATTCGGCGGCAATTCCTTTATCATCTCCGCTGTTCCCGCCATGGCCGGTCAGTGCGATCCGGGGGCACTCTTTGTCGATATTCTGGCAAGGTTTGGCAATGGAGAAGAAAAAAAGGGAAAAGGCTCTATCCTCGATGACATCCTGGCCTCCATGGCCTGCAAGGCGGCGGTGAAAGCCGGTGATACGCTGCACGCCCTGGAGATCGATGCTCTTCTCACCCGCATGGCCCGCGCCGATCTTTTTTCCCACTGTCCCCATGGTCGGCCGGTCCTGAAACATTTCACTGCCACGGAGGTCAAAAAATGGTTCCACCGCACATGACAGCAGAGCAAGCGCCACCCACCGCGTGCGTCCTTCGTGGCCGCATATCCTTCATCATCCTTCTCAGTATCATCCTGTTCTTCACCGGCTGCGGCAAACGACAAATCACCCCAGGCGGCGGCAACAGCCGGATCATCGAAGCCACCGGTTACTGCGGCTGTTCGCAATGCTGCGGCTGGGAGCGCGGCAACTGGATCTTTCTCAAACTCGACTTCTGGAATCGCTATATAGACTATGGAAAACATGCCGGACGCCCCTACAGCGGGCTTACCGCCAGCGGCACCACTCCCACTGAACCTCAGCCCGGATTCTTCTCGCTCGACTCCCTGCAACGGCCGTGGATGATCCCCACCCGCCTGATTCTCTTTCCCTGGTATTTCCTGCCCGAAAAAGGCACTATTGCCGCCGACACCAAGTACTATCCTTTTGGCACCCGCATGTACATCCCCGGCTATGGATGGGGAGTGGTCGAAGACAAAGGCGGAGCGATCAAAGGGCCCGACCGGATCGATCTTTTTTTTGATTCACATGAGGACGCCATCCAGTGGGGCAGAAGAAAGATAAACGTCGAGATTGAACGCCGCTGACAGAAAAACATCAACCACCTGATAACACAACCATAAAGGATCAGGGATGGCAACAGATCATTACCATCTCCGGTCCTTTTTCGCCTTTGACAACGATGAGATACGAGTGATACAATCGAAATCATAATTGTTGAAACAAAAACATCGAAACAGTCCCCTCTTTCTAAGGACGAAGGACTGGTGACTGACAAAAAACCATCTTGTCACGAGCACCATGATTGGCGCAGGAGCGACCTGAGGTGAAAAACCTGATTGTAAGCTTCAGACGTCTCCCTCATCCAGCCTTTGGCCACCTTCTTCTTCAAGGAAAATGGTTGAAGTGAACATACGTGCTAATCAGGATATTTTTTATAAATATTTATACACAAATATTTATTGCCCTTGCTTCTGAAGTCGGGATTGGCACCACCTTTAACGTTCTCCTGCTCCATAATAATGGACTACAATGAAACAAACAAAAAACATCCTGCGTTATATCCTCTTTTTTGTGGTCATCCAGCTAATAACCCTGTCCTCGCTGTACCTGTTCAAAGGACAGGAGCTCGGTTCGTTTATGACGGAGCGGCAGACGGAGATCAAGGGCCAATATAGCCTGGTAACCCATGCCTACCAGCAGCGGATGAAGATGGTCTATGAAAGACTCAGCACTCCCGAGGTGCTGACTCTCATGGATCAGGCATCAATTGCCAATAAAGAAGAACGAAACAGATTACGCCAGGAGCTCTATAGCACAATGCTCCCTCTGTACCAGCATCTGCTGAAAAATAATTTCCGGCAGATTCACTTTCACTTTGCTGACGGGACCAGCTTCCTGCGCATGCACCAGCCACAGCTCTTTGGCGACCAGCTAACCGGATCCCGTCCCACAGTCACGCTGGTCAATAGCACCAAACTGGCGGTTGCCGGCTATGAAATGGGCCGGAACTGGCAGGCCTACCATTCTCTCTTCCCTCTGTCCACCGCCGCTGGCCATCATCTTGGCTCGGTTGAGATCGGTCTCCCCTTTTCTACCCTTCTCAATGATCTCATGGACAATTTTCTCGGCGAATATCGTTTTATTGTGGGCAGACAAATGGCCGCGAAGCATCTGGACGCCGCCGACCTGCGAGATCACTTTACGGTCACCTCTTTTTCCGATGACTTTCTCTCGGAAACCGCTGATCAAAAGGCTATCGAGCCTCATAGTCATGGCCGCGTTGGGAATCAAAATGACATCAATCAGAAGCAGATAGAGCAGATAAACCAAGCCCTGCAAAACAACTTGGCCAAACACCTCCCGGCCTACCAGGCTGTTTCCCTGCCTCTCTTCCTGGCCGATCAGGCCTTTCTGGTTCATCTTCTGCCAATCCACGATATCGCCGGGGAAACGGCAGGCTATCTCATGGCCTATGAACAGAGCCCCACCCTGATAGCTATGCAAAGGCGTTACACCACCGGCTATCTTCTGGTCACCGCATTTTCACTCCTGCTCATCAGCATGCACTCCCTGTACACGACCAAACTTTTGAATCGGCTGCACCTGCAACAAAAAATCCAACAGGAGCTCAATGAGAGCCATGCCGAACTTGATCAAATCTTCAACACTGCGGCTGATGGTATGTGGCTGATCAACCTCAACAAGAAGATCATACGCGCCAACAGTGCCATGGCCAATCTTGTCCATCTGCCCATGGATCAACTGATTGGCAAAAAGTGCCATGATATTTTTTCTGGTCCCATTTGCCATACCGACAACTGTCCCCTGCACCTGATCGGCAAAGAGGGTAAACATACCGAGACTGAGACAGAAAAGGTCCGGTCAGATGGAACCACAACGACCTGTCTGGTGACGGCCAACCCTTTTTACAATAGCAGCGGTGAATTAACCGGGATTATAGAGGACTTCCGGGATATCAGCGAGAGGAAACGACTGGAGCAGCAACTCCAGTCCCTGTCCACAACCGATGAGCTCACCGGACTGTGCAACCGCCGCGGCTTCATGAACCTTGCCCAGCATCAGCTCGACTATGTGAAACGCGCCGGCGGCAAGGTCTTTATTATCTTCGCCGACCTCGACAACATGAAATGGATCAATGATACCCTGGGCCATGAAGCAGGAGACAAGGCCCTGGTCTTAACCGCCAGAATCCTGCGCATAGCGGTCAGAAAAACTGACATTGTCGGACGCATGGGCGGGGATGAATTTGCCATCCTGCTCACCTCCGCATCGAGCAGTGATTCGGAAGCCATCGTGCTGGCCAGGTTGGAACACGCACTTGCCGGGATCAACAAAGGACTCCCACCGGAACAACAAATCGGCATCAGTTTTGGTGTTGTCCATGATCCGGGGGGCGTCTCCCTTGAAGAACTCCTTGTGCTGGCAGACGCCAGGATGTATGCAGAGTAAAGAGCAGGAGGAAGACTACGGCCGCCTCCAAATCAACGGGGCCCGAAGTGACCGTTTAAAGGTTTGCATCATGGAAAATAATGGTTCACACGGAGATTTTCAGACGGTTTGATAGATATCGCAATGTTCTAACCGGATATTACTGAATTTCCAAAGGGGAAGAAGATGTGCAATAATTATAAAGTGCACAATACGCCGGCAGACAGCCATATAACTATAAAAGACAGGTCGGGGATAGATATGTCAAGATGACAGCAATCCCGGCCCTGGCAGAAGACAGCTCAGCTCCGGAAGGAACCAAACGATAGGAATCCAGGCCTATTGGTACTGAGCGGATTCTCGTCGTTGATGACGAGCCCCTGCTGGTCCGAATCAATCAAAGACTCCTTGAAAATAATGGCTAAACGGTCACCGGGACCACAGACAGCAGAGAGGCCATGGAAAAAGTGCGGGCAGAACCGCAGCAGAAGATGCTTATGCAATGGGTATCAAAAAATATCTCTGCAAACCAATAGAGGGAGACGAGCTTGCCAGAACAGTCAGGATGGTATTGGATAAACAAAAAAAAATTGTAACTATGCAATGAACCGCTGAGAAGAAAACTCAACAACCACAGGAGAGACACCAATGCAACCAGTCATTACTTCGCTGTCCGCCTTAGAGATTCTTGATTCCCGCGGCAATCCCACCGTTCGCGTCCTGTGCGCCCTCGACAACGGCGTCCAGGTGTCGGCCTCTGTTCCTTCCGGGGCCTCGACCGGGGAACATGAAGCGGTGGAGTTGCGTGACGGCGACAAAAAACGGTACAACGGCAAGGGTGTGCTTCAGGCTGTGGCCAACGTCAACACCCTCATCGCCCCGGCGCTCACTGGCCTTAACCCTGCCCGCCAGGCCGAGATTGACCGCCTGCTGATCGATCTTGACGCCACCCCCAACAAGGGAAAGCTGGGGGCCAACGCCATCCTCGGCGTGTCCATGGCCGTGGCCAAGGCGGCGGCGGTGGCATCAGGGCTTCCCCTGTACGCTTATCTGGGCGGGCCAGGAGCTGTCCGCCTGCCCGTGCCGATGATGAACATCATCAATGGCGGCAAACATGCGGACAACAGCGTCGATTTTCAGGAATTCATGATCATGCCTGTCGGCGCCCCGACCTTTGCCGAGGCCCTGCGGTATGGGGCGGAGACCTTCCATGCCCTCAAAAAAATACTGCGGCAAAAGGGCTACTCCACAAGTGTTGGCGATGAAGGCGGATTCGCGCCGAACCTGCGCAGCAACGATGAGGCCTGCGAACTGATCGTTGCCGCCATCGAGGCGGCCGGCTACCGGCCCGGCCTTGATCTGGCCATCGCCCTTGATCCTGCCGCCAGCTCATTTTTTGCAGACGGCGCCTACCAGCTGGAGAAATCCGGCCAGGGCACAAAGACCAGCGCTGAGATGACCCGGCTCTACAGCCAGTGGCTTGCCGCGTATCCCATCATCTCCATTGAAGATGGTCTGGATGAAAATGACTGGCAGGGATTTGCGGCCCACACCGCCGCCCTTGGCGATAAAATCCAGATCGTGGGGGATGACCTCTTCGTCACCAATACCCGGTTCATTGCCCGCGGCATTGAAGAAAAATCAGCCAATGCCGTGCTTATCAAACTCAACCAGATCGGC
>JANMTN010000081.1:0-4091 GCA_031390685.1 Desulfobulbaceae bacterium | reverse complement strand
CGTTCCAGCAGGACATCGGTCATCAGACTTTTTTCACGCCGGTAGTTATTGACGGCAAACACCCCGATGATCAAAGCCAGAAGGGCACAGGCCGCTGCCAGCACCCACGGTGAAACCAGGGCCAGACGTTGTCCTTTCATGAATCGCCTCGTCGATCGGCAGGTGGATTCAAAATTTTCTGCACCAGGACCTTGGTGATAAGATAGGTGGGAATGATCCCTTCCGCCCCCATGGAACCAGCGGCCAGGGTCTGTCCTCCACGCAGGGGATTGTCCGAGGCATAATAGGCATAACGAATCCGTACCTGGGAGGAAATATGTCCCTGGATCACTGCGGCATTGATGGCCCGCTGATAATGCCCCCCCTCCATTTCAAGTCCCACCGCCTTCCAACTGGAGCTATAAAAACGCTCCAGGACATCACGATTCTGCAGAGATGTACCCAGAACAGTCACCATTGGCCCCACGTACACATCGGCCTTTCCGGCAAAATCATCGGCCCGCAAATCATTGACCACGATATAGTTATGGGATGTCCCCTCCATGACATGGGCGGTGGCCAGCATGATATCTCCCTTTTTCCCAGGCAAAATACCCGCCTTGCCCATGATAGAAATGGACTCGATACGAAAGGTGATCATTTTCTCCTCTGAATGACAGGGACAGAGGAGCTCATCCATAACATCAAAGGCCTGGGTGCCAAAGGCATAATCCATGACCACAATCACCGGTCTTGCTTGCTGGATATAATCAAGATCAATCGCCAGATCAGGATGGAGGAGATCATTCTTAATCTCGGCCGCATCAATTACCATGACATCAATATTCGACCCGGAGAGATCAGGCAGAAAGGAAAATCCATGCTGCTCGGCAAAGGTTCTTACTTCTCCATCTTTCCCCTTCAGGGCCGGGATCATATCATAAAGACTGGCTGGAACGATTTCGCCCATTTTCTGCAAGGTGCCGGCACCATAGAGGACATTTCTCACAGAATGCATATTAGCACTGATAATATGGAGAGGACGCTCGTGAAGCCCACGCTGATGCAGATGTTCCTTCACCACTTGCGCCCAGGCTGACGCGTATTGATGATGGGCGATCATCTCCTGCAGAGATGGGGTGAAATAGATGATCAGATGCTCGTCAGGCGATTTCATCTCACTGATAACGCGTTGCCCCATTTCGTAAATAATGGAGAATAAACCGTTGTTATATCTCTGCTCATGATGCGTTCTATTCATGCTTTCATAGGTTTCACGCGTCTCTTTATAGGTTCGCCCCAGAATAATCGAGAGATTCCAGATAGCCTGGTCCAGCACCGCGCCCTCCAGCGCCAATTCTCCCCGTGCAGCCTTGCCCAATTCATGCCATTCGGAACAGGTCCCTCCTTCTTTATCGCAGATCTGCTGCTGGAGCTTCTGGGCCTCGATATTCAGAAAGGTGATATGGGTCAGGATATCATAAATCTCGGTTAATCCTTTGGTGATGACAAAACAGATCTCCTTTTCCGAGACCACATAGGACAAACGGCGCCGTTTCAGGGGAATGACCTGCTTAAAAGAGGTATTCTGAAAATCTTCATGACCGGTGAGAATAATCCGGTTGCATTTTTCAATGCCCCTTGGCATCCGGTCGATCACATACTCAAGCCCCTGTAGCTCCATCACCCGGGGATCACTCATCGACCCATAGATCTCAGGAGCAAACAATTTGAGCGATTCTTCAAGCTTTTCTCCGGATTTTCCCGAAAGTCTATAGTTACCACGCAAGGTCAGGGCATCAGCCAAGGTTTTAAAGCTACGAATGGCAAGGCGTGCCTTTTGCGCTTTGGTAAGACTCTGCATGACAGGCTCCTCTTTTTGTTCTTGACAAAGGGTCTTTTGATAAGAAAAAGCAGTAAAGATGACACTATACCCCTATCATCTTTGAAGAAGCAAGAAGAGAGCTGATTGAAGACAAAAAACAGCAATAATACAACGATAAAAAGCTCAGAGCTCAGACAGAATGAAGCAGAAGAGTGGAAGCAGGAAAAAAAACAGAAAAATACAAGGAGGGGCGGACTTCAAAAAAAAAATCTTTTGAGTTTACCGGAAAGAGTTCCGGAAAACTCAAAAGTTACAACTGACCTGAATCAGATTTTACGGACGTTGGCAGCAGCAGGTCCTTTAGGGCCTTCTGTAATCTCAAACTGAACCCTGTCGCCTTCGTTCAAGGTCTTGAAGCCTTCGGAAGCAATTGCAGAATAGTGTACAAAAACATCTTTGCCACCATCTTGCTCAATAAAACCAAAACCCTTGGACTCATTAAACCACTTTACTGTGCCTTCTAACATGATACTCTTTAACTCCTAATAATGTAATCAAACTACTTTTGTGCTGTGCAGCAATTCAAACTAACAAAAAGCAATATCCACATAAGCAATATGTTTTATATGGCCACACCACTGTCAAGTTAAATACTACACAATAAATACGTTATTTTTTTTATAGCAAATTGCATCATGAAAAACCAGAAAAAAATAAAAAATTTATTTTTTTTACAACTTATTCATTTTATTACATTTTCACTCAGCTTCAACCAGCAAACAGGAACTTCGCCATTCATGATAACGCCAGCAACGACGGATCATAGTCTTCCGGGGCCTCAAATCCCAGCAGATTACAGATGGTCGCGGCAACATTGGTCAATCCCGGCTGTTCAAGATGACTGAGCGTGAATATATTTTTGTTATTATAATCCTTGATGATCAACGGCACCGGATTTCTGGTATGGGCCACCATGGCAGTGCGCTTGCCATTTTTTTCAGTCCACATGCAATCGGCGTTTCCATGATCAGCAGTTATCAGGGCAATGCCACCGACCTTTTCAAGGGCGACAAGGATCCTCGCAAGAGACAGATCGACGGTTTCCACGGCGATCCGCACCGAAATCGGCACCCCGGTATGGCCGACCATATCACCGTTGGCAAGATTGAGACGGATAAACTTGTACCTGCCGTCGGCAATGGCGGCGAGCACCTGATCGGTGATCTCCGCCGCCTTCATCCAGGGCCGCAGATCAAAGGTAACCTTGTCCGATAACACCTCCACATAGGTCTCCAGCTTTTCGTCAATATAACCTGAATTATTGCCATTCCAGAAATAGGTCACATGGCCGAACTTCTGAGTCTCGGAAATGGCATAGGAAGGAATCCCTGCCGCGCAGAGATATTCCCCCAGCGTCCGGTCAATGGCCGGCGGTTCTACTATATAGTTGGCGGGTATATGAGCATCGCCATCATACTGCATGATCCCGGCGTAAAAAAGATCAGGCACCCGCTTGCGGTCAAACTCAGTCAGACAGAGTTCATCAAAGGCCCGCGAGATCTCGATGGCCCGATCCCCCCGAAAATTGAAGAGGATAACTGCATCCCCGTCTGCCATGATTCCCACCGGCTGTGCGTCCTCATCAACCACCACAAAGCTCTCCATATACTGATCAGTCATGGCAGAATCTTCGTCATAATAGCACTGAATGGCGGCACAGGCAGAAGGGAAAGGCCTGCCTTCGCCGAGCACATGGGCCTTCCAGCCCCGTTCAACCACCGACCAGTCGGCATTATAGCGATCCATGGTCGTGATCATCCTACCGCCGCCAGAGGCAACCCGATAGTCCCGGCCAGCCACCGACAGCTCCCGCAATCTCTGCTCCAGAGGCGCAAAGTAATCCAGGGCGCTTTTTGGCCCCACATCACGGCCATCAATCAGACCATGGACCCTGACCCGCCGGACACCATCCCGGACACATTGATCCAGCAGGGCATAGAGATGATCCACATGACTGTGCACATTGCCGTCCGAGATCATGCCAATCAGATGCAGGGCGCCTCCTGTTGACGTCCGTCCGAGAACATTCTGCCAGGCCTTGCTGGTAAAGGCCGCGCCACTCTTCAGGGCCGCGCTCACCAGCTTTGCCCCCTGCGCAAAGACCCGGCCAGACCCCAGGGCATTATGGCCGACCTCGGAGTTGCCCATATCATCATCAGACGGCAAACCCACGGCGGTACCGTGCGCCTTCAGACTGGTTACAAGCTCGCCCTGCAGAAGCTCGTCC
>JANMTN010000011.1:0-1772 GCA_031390685.1 Desulfobulbaceae bacterium | reverse complement strand
AGGAAGGTTGGACACAGCGGCAAAAAAGTTGGCCACACTATAATATGATCCGGCCACAACAATTTCGACCGGCACCTCGGCATAAAAATCCTTTACAATCTCCCCCTTGGGTTTGAATACCATAAAATCAAGTCCGGCATTCTTTCCTAATGTCGTGATGCTTGTTAACAGTGAAGGAATCTCCTTGGAGTTAGGAAGTTCGGTTAAAGCCTGAGCTAACTCACGATTTAGCTGATCGTACTCCATCTGCAGACGAGGAAGGTTTGCAACGACTCTGGTCTTTTCATCAATCTCGTTCTGAAGTTTGGACAATTCAGCCTTAAGACTTACATGCTCGCGATACACGGGCATATACAGGAACCAGACCAAAGCGGCCGACTCGATAATCATGACGAGCACTAGAAGCATGATCTTCTGTTTCGTCGGCATCTTGAGAATTTTTTCTACTTGTGGATCCATGGCCTATCCGTCCTGACGGGTAAACTTCTATTTTTTAGTAGGTACAGTTGGTACAGGAGAAGCGGGTACTGGAGCAGGTGTTGGTTTAGGCGGTGACGTTGGCGATTGAGGTTTTGCTGTATCAGCGGTTGAGCGCAACTTGCACATTATATCGAAACGCTTCAGCTTGGTTCCAGCCGACTCACTCTGTTCGGATACTATAAGCTCAACACCCACATAATCGGAGGATGCCTCCAGGCTGCGCATAAAGGCTGCAATCAAGTCTTCGGTGAATGCAAGTCCGGATATTTTGATTGAATCGTCGGATTCACTGTAGTCGGTCAACCAGAGTTGTTCAGGGGTTATATCGCTCAATGTTGCAAGCCGCTGAGCCGGACCAGTTTTGTTATTACGCAACTGCGCCAGCACAGCGAGTTTTTTCTTGACTTCGGATTTGAGAGACTTAAGCTCCTCCAATTTTCCAATTTTAGACTTCAGCTCGTTAATTTTGCTGTTGGCTGTAGTAATGTCATTCTTTGCATCGGAAATCTGCAAGCGTTTCACAATATACATTGTCGTTGTAATCGCAAGCACCAGAATTATTCCGAAGCAAAAAATTGCAATCTGCTGAACCGCAGTTTCCTTTTTTTTCGCTGCCCGAACCGGTAAGAGGTTAATCTTGATCATTTGTCCCCTACCCTTCTTATGGCGAGCCCAACGGTAACCGCCATGAACGGAGCAATTTCCTGAAGGTATTCAGGGTCAAAATCCTTTTCATTATAATGCAGTTTTGCAAATGGGTTGATCATCTCTACCGGCATTCCCAGTTTTTCCCCAATGGTGCCGAGCAGATTGTACACCTTCGAACAGCCCCCACTGGTAAAAATTCGGGTTATTCGGTCATCATTTGCAGTTGAGTTATAGAAATCCAAAGAGCGCCTGATTTCCTGGGTGATGGTTTCGTTGACCTTGCCGAGGACATCCAGAAGAGCGCTACTGAGGGTTTCATGTGCCAGCATCTTCGCCGATTCAGCCTCATCGCTGCTGACGCCCATCTGTTTCTGGATTTCCTCGGTATAGAGGTTTCCACCCATCTGAACGTCCCGGGTAAACAATGTGATGCCGTCTTTGGCGACATTGATATTCATGATACTTGCGCCAATATTGATCAGAGCCAGTACCTCGTCAGGCCCGACTTCATGGTTAACCTCAAAGGCATTTTGCACTGCAAATGAGTCTACATCGACCACTGCCAGGTGAAGGCCCGCCTCGTTAAAGACAGCGACATAATCATTGATGATATCCTTTTTGCTGGCGACAAGCAGGACGTTCAT
>JANMTN010000023.1:0-9771 GCA_031390685.1 Desulfobulbaceae bacterium | reverse complement strand
GAAGAAAACCGGAGAGATCATAGACATCAACACCATCAAGATTATGAGGGAGAAAACGGCTGCTGACCGGGTAGAGAGTTTTCAGAAGTTGCGCAGTTGGTGAGATCACGGGCATAAAAATTCCTTCCTGATTAGCGTTAGAGCCCATCAAGTAAAAGATAGAGGGTCGATAACCGATAACCCGGCGTTCATTCTGGTCGCAAAAGAGTGGTGGCCTTATGGACAGGTATTCGAGCATGGCCTTTGCCAAGGTTGCTCTGCCTGAAAAAGATAAAGCCGGCAACCCCCTCGGGGCGCCAGCTTTATCAAAACACATTTTCTGTACATTACAAACAGATAATTATGACAGCTTCAGGCAATTAACAACCCTCGATAGCCGTTTTTTTCACTTTTTTCTTCTCTACCTCATCAGCAGCCGCCTTTACATCTTCTTTGACCTCTGCTTTTACGGCTTCTTCTTTTTTAACCCCTTCCTGTACTGTTTCTTTCAGCTCTTCTTTCGCAGTGCTCACGGCACTGTCTTTACTGCCACTTCAACCACTTCCTGCTGGTTTCACTCCTTTCTCAGCGCTACCTGCGCTGTCTTTGCTTGCGCTTCAACCGCTGCTCCCGGCATGCGCGCCTGGCAGAGAGATCCCGCCAGCGGTAATCAAACCAGCCACACCAAGACCGGCCAGAAACTTCTTAATATCCTTGTTTACCATAAAACCTCCTCTAAAAAGAAATGGAAGAAAAAAAATAGAGAGAAAGAGACAATAACAAGTCCTTTCATAGAAAAATTTTATTTCTTCACCTGTTCCTTGTCAAGGAAAATATCTATTTTATTCACTCATCTAACTTTCAAAATATCAGGCACAAAATCGCGATTTTCTGATCACAATCGAGAAAGCTTATTGTGGCATTATCGAAGGAAAGTATTATAATAAATAAAAGTTTTTATGAAGTTGAAAAATCAACGGAAGCAGGAAAAAGATTATGAAAAAAATAATTTCTCTGGCACTTATCATGATACTCTGGCCGACATTCAGCTTCGCTGGTCGTTACGAATCTTCACGATACTGGAATGAACCATCAAGGCACTACCGTCAGCCACCACCGTATTCAAGAGAAAATCGTCATGGCTATTATTCCCATACACCCTATCGCCATAATGATGACTGGATTGTGCCGCTGGCAATTTTCGGAACAGTTTTGGGGATAATGGCACTCTCACAGCAGCAATACGGATACGCTCCGCCCCCACCACCGCCGCAAAGGATGTGCCGTGACACTTACAATTATGTTGACCAGTATGGTCGCTACCTCTATTCCGAATATGTTGACCGACCTTGCAATGATTAAAAGAAGTTTTGAAATCCGAAGCACCGGGGTTTCATCTCGATCTGTATTCATGTAGAGGTTGGGCCAACCCTCGGCGGAGCGAAGACGAATACAAGGTCACCGGGGCAATCGTCACTCTGGTGGCCATCAATCGGGACTATCACCCTATCCTGATCATGGACTAAAAAAACAAACTTAGCTTCTCTGCGCCAGACACAGAGAAATTCCGTTTATAAAGTGCAAAGCAATTTCCTTTATGGTATATTTATTAGTTTATTGATATTCACTTCTCATTTCGACATGTTACCATATAAGGAGGTATGCTGTGTCTTCACGACTTTTCCCTTTCATTCTTTTTTGTACTCTCTTGTTTGCAGGTTGCGCCCCAGTCACGCAAAATCAGATTGCCGCCAAGGGCGTCACCCCCCTTACTGTGAAGCAGATATTTGATCTGGTTTCCGGTAACACCTTGCATATGGAGGCTCCTGATTTTAATTCGCACATGTACTTTCAGCCGGACGGCACTATCGCGGCCCGTGCCGAATCCATGACCGCCGATGATACCGACAAGGGTAAATGGGACATCAATGACGGAAACCAGCTTTGTCTCAAATTCAAGGTGTGGAATTTTGGCGACATGAGGTGCTATACTGTTTTCCCGGATGGTACGACAAATGGATATGCACTCTTTCTTGATAATGGCGCCCTTGCCTATAACGCAAAATTTTTGAGCGGTGATTCGGCACGTTTGTACAAGGCTCCAGAATCAACTAAAAAAGAGACCTTTCTCCGGGAATCCCTGACCACAGGGAAAACATCACCCGCTCCTGTTGCCGCCATTCCCCAACAGACTGCTGAGCCAGCCAACAAAACCACCTATCTCCGGGAGTCCCTGGCGGCGGGAGATAGTACCGCCTCCCCGCAAGAGACGGAAACGCCCGCAGCTGTTATTCAGAAAAACGAGGCAGCGCCAGCCGTCTCTGAGGCAGAGATAGAACACACCGTAAAATCCATGGCCAAGAACTGTCCAGGATGTAATCTGGAAAAAAGCGACCTCAGGCAGGCAGACCTTGTGGCCGCTAACTTAAAGGGAGCTAATTTGCATAAGGCCGACCTGAGCCGAGCTAATCTGCGCCGCGCCAATCTTGAAGGCGCTAATCTCACCGGCGCCATGCTGCTCAGTGCCAATCTCCCTGGTGCCAATCTGAAAGGCGCCAATCTCACCGATGCCGATTTTACCGGGGCCAATTTGACTAAAGCTGATTTTACCGGCGCCAAGACTGGCAACATGATCCTGACCAACGCCCACCTTGAGGGTGTGCAAGGTCTGAAATAAATCATATGAGCGCAGGCTTCGTTCATCTCCACGTCCATACCCAGTACAGCCTGCTGGACGGGGCCATCCGTATTTCCGATCTTCTCGACAAGTGCAAGGAATACGGGATGGACAGCGTGGCTATCACCGATCATGGCGCCATGTATGGCGCGCTTGAGTTCTACGTCAAGGCGAAGAAGGCCGGAATAAAACCGATTGTCGGGTGCGAATTCTATATGGCACCCGGCAAGCGGACAGATCGGGAAAAAGGGCATTTTCACATTGTGCTTCTGGCCATGGATTATACCGGCTACAAGAATCTGATGAAAATGGCCGCCATTGCCCAATTTGAGGGGTTTTATCACAAACCTCGCATCGATATTGAGACCCTTGTCACCCATAATGAAGGTCTGATTGCCCTCACCGCCTGCCTCCACGGCCAGATCCCCTGGCTCATTGGCAACAACGACCTGAACGGGGCCAGGAAAAAGGCTGAAGAACTCCTTGATATCTTTGGCGACAGGCTTTATTTCGAACTCCAGGAAAACGGCATCCCCGAACAAACCCCGGTCAATAACGGGATGAAGAGACTGGCGGCCGAGCTTGCGATCAAGACGGTTGCCACCAATGACTGCCACTATCTCAACAAGGATGAGGCCCATGCCCATGAGGTTCTCCTCTGCATCCAGACGAATAATACCCTGAACGACACCAAACGGTTCAAGTTTTCCTCGGACGAATTTTACCTCAAGACACCGGCGGAGATGAAGGAAAACTTTCATCATAGCCCGGAGGCCATTGCCACAACCGTTGAGATTGCTGAGCGTTGTAATCTGGAGATAGAATTTGGCGACTATTACTTTCCTGTCTTTCCGGTGACTGAAGGTGAAACACTCGAATCCATGTTCACCAAGGCCTGCAAGGAGGGTCTGCAAGAACGATTCGCGGCCATGCGTAAGGCCGAAATATTCAGCCCTGCCATAGAGGAACAGTATAAAAAACGGTTAGCCCTGGAGATTGATGTGATCAACACCATGGGCTTTCCGGGTTACTTCCTCATCGTTGCTGATTTTATCAACTGGGCCAAAGATCAGGGCATCCCAGTGGGTCCGGGCCGTGGCTCCGGGGCGGGCAGTCTTGCCGCCTACTGCATGCGGATCACCAATATCGACCCCATCCCCTATGGCCTTCTCTTCGAGCGTTTTCTCAATATCGAACGAAAATCCATGCCCGACTTTGACGTGGATTTCTGCCAGGAGCGACGCGGAGAGGTTATTGAGTATGTGCAGAACAAGTATGGCGGGGCATCCCATGTCGCCCAGATCCTGACCTACGGCACCATGAAGGCGCGGGGGGCGATCCGCGATGTCGGTCGGGCCATGGATATCCCCTATGGCGAGGTGGACAAAATCGCCAAATTGATTCCTGAAGAATTGAAGATGACGATCAAGAAGGCCTTTGCCGACGAACCTCGGCTTCAGGATGCCGCCAACCGGGACCCTAAAATCGCCGAACTGCTGCGCGTGGCCCAGTCTCTGGAAGGTCTGGCCCGGCACACATCCACCCATGCGGCAGGAGTTGTCGTCTCCCCCCGACCCATGGTGGAATTCCTGCCCACCTGCCGGGGCAAGGATGGCGAAACCCTTACCCAGTATGACATGCAGCATACTGAGATGACCGGACTGATCAAATTCGATTTCTTAGGTCTCAAGACCCTCACCGTCATTGACAAGGCGCTCAAGCACATCAAGGCCGACATCGGTACTGATCTGGATATTGACGCCATCCCCACAGATGACTTCAAGACCTTTGATCTGCTCTGCAAGGGCGATGCCCTGGGGGTCTTCCAGCTGGAGAGTTCCGGAATGCGCGAGCTGCTGGTCAAGATGGCTCCCACCCAGTTCAGCGACCTGATTGCCCTTGTCGCCCTCTATCGTCCCGGCCCCCTGGAGTCGGGGATGGTCAGTGATTTTATCGAGACCAAGCATGGCCGCTCCACTGCCAATTATCCCCTGCCCCAGATCAAACCTGTGCTGGAGGAGACCTACGGGGTCATTGTTTATCAGGAACAGGTCATGCAGATCGCCAATATCCTGGCCAGTTACTCTCTGGGTGATGCCGATAACCTGCGCCGGGCCATGGGTAAAAAAAAGGCCGAGGCCATGGACAAGGAGAAGGTCAAGTTCATGGCCGGGGCCAAAAAAAATGCCATTTCCGAAGACAAGGCCGAAGCTGTCTTTGATCTGATGGCTAAATTTGCCGGCTATGGTTTCAACAAATCGCATTCTGCCGCCTATGCCCTGATCTGCTATCAGACCGCCTATCTCAAGGCCCACTACCCTGCCCAGTTTATGGCCGCCCTCCTTTCCTGCGACATGAACAACACCGACAAAATCGTGCTCTATATCAACGAGTGCCGGGAGCACCAGATCGAGATGCTGCCGCCCGATATCAATGCATCACTCTATGACTTCAGAGTGACCGACGATCGTATCCGCTTTGGTCTGGCCGCGGTCAAAAATGTCGGCGGCGCGGCCCTTGAATCAATCATCCTGGAGAAAAATGACGGGGGAAGCTACACCTCCCTGGAAGATTTCTGCAACCGGATCGACTCCCGTCGGGTCAACTCCCGGGTCATTGAGAGCCTGATCAAGGCGGGTTCTTTTGATTCGCTGGGCTGCAAGCGATCCCAACTCTACACTATCCTGCCTCAGGCAATGGAACAGGCCAAGGCGGCACAGCGGGATCGACTGAGTGGCCAGATGTCTCTTTTTGCACTGTCACCAGATACCACCAAAAAAGAGATCATTGCCGTCCCTCTCCCGGATATACCAGAGTGGAGCGAACTCGAAAGACTGGCCTTTGAGAAGGAGACCGTCGGTTTTTATATCACCGGTCACCCGCTCGATGATGCCATCCATGAGATCAGGACGGTTGTGGACATTGATATAGGTAAACTGGCGGAGTGGGGGGACGAGCAACCAGTTCGCGTTGGCGGCCTCATTCGCACCTGTAAGCTGTTGAAGAGCAAAAAAGGTGATCCCATGGCCTTCATCACCCTGGAAGATGTCCTGGATGCAGTCGAGGTGGTGGTCTTCCCGGAGACATATTCCCGCACCCAGCATCTGTTGGCTTCAACCGAGGTAGTGGTCATCCAGGGGACGGTACAGAAGGATGAGCGAGGCGCCAAGATCATCGCCGAATCCATCGACCTTCTCCCTGAGGCCCGCGAAAAATATACCGAATCCATCAAGCTTGCGCTACCGGCCACGACTATTACCAGACAAAGAATGGAGGCCCTGAAAAAACTCTGTTACCAGTTCCATGGGATGTGTCCCCTGCTGCTCACCCTCCATTTCCCTGGGCACGGCGAGGTGGACATCGAAATTCTCAAAGACCTCACTATCAGGCCATGCCGTGAATTTTCTGAAAAAACCCAGGAGATTTTCGGCTCCCCATCCCTTTCTTTCAAGAAAAAACCACTCATCGCCCCTTCCCGTAAAAAATGGGGCAAAGGAAGATAGTCGGTTCAGGCGTAACTGCCCGGGAAGATAGAGTGAAGGCTGAAGGTTTTTTAGGGACAAATAATGCATGATCATTCACCATACCGGGATTCTTGATATACTAAATTGATCCGAGTATTGCGTGATAATTGATATACTTTCAGTCTTCAGTCTTCATCTTAACACCCGAGTAGTTACAACATGGCAGACATCAGATTCTGGAAAAACTGGACCATCACCACCCGCATTGGCGCTGTCATCTCTCTTGGAATCATCTCCAGTATTCTTGTTATTGTGATCGGGACTGTCACCTTTCTCAAAAAAGAATATCTTACCACTTTTGGCAGGCAGCAATTTACAACAGTGCAAGCCTTTGCCTTTTTGCTCGATGCCGAACTCACAAACAAGCTAAAAGCGGTAACGGTAGAGTCTGAAGTCATGTCGTCGGAAATCCTGCTGGACACAACTTCCGCCCAGAAATTTCTCTCCAATCGAACCGGCATTCTTTCACTGTTTGACGATGGCCTGATGATCCTGTCCGCTGAGGGCAGACTCCTGGCAGAAATGCCTTTTATCTCTTGGGAAAGAATAGAGAAGGATTATTCCAAATACCCCTTTTTTCAACAAGCCCAAAATGTCGCCAGCCCTCTCATCTCCGAACCATTTTTCTCCATCAAACCAGATCGTCGCCCCATAATTGAGTTTATTGCCCCCATTTATGGTGCCAAGGGGAAGATCTCAGGCTATTTATGCGGCGGCCTTACCTTAAATGGCGATAACGTGTTCGGCAATATCGCCAGACGCGAGTTGGGAGACAACGGATATTTTTATGTCTATTCCCGGGACAGAACCATCCTTATCCATCATGAT
This sequence comes from Desulfobulbaceae bacterium, assembly GCA_031390685.1. GTDB lineage: Bacteria > Desulfobacterota > Desulfobulbia > Desulfobulbales > Desulfocapsaceae > UBA2270. The sequence goes on along the minus strand of JANMTN010000023.1, from coordinate 2,763 downwards.
TCCACCCGGATGATGCGCAAAGATGTCCCCCAAGGAGCAAATCGACTCTTTGATCCGGCATTACAGGGTGTTGATGGCAGCGGCGACATCCTCAATTCCAAAGGGCTGTATATCATGGCCTCATTTCAACATCTCCAGGCGGCACCCTGGGTCCTGGCTGCCAACCTTCCCATGCAGGAGGTTCTGGCCCCTTTTTATGCCACCCGGCGTTTGATCATCATGACGATCATCGTTTGCGGGGTTGGCGTGTTCCTGTTCACCTGGTGGTCCCTGTTCCGTTTCATGGCCCCCTTGCACCGTTTTATAGCCCATATGAAAGCATGCGGTGAGGGGAGGGATCTTCCTTTCGAGCACGATAGCGGTCCCGAGTTGACGCTCCTGTCCACCATATTCAACCAGATGCTCGCCAGAATGAAGGAGAGCCGGGTCGAATTATCCTCTAATGAAGAATTGCAACGCACCCTGCTCAATGCCTCACCCGATATCATCTGTTTCAAAGATGATCAGGGGCGCTGGCTGCTTGCCAACGAGACAGCCCTCACCCTGTTTCAGCTGCAAGGAGTGGCATACCAGGGGAAAAAAAATTCGGAACTGGCTGTCTCCAGCCCTTTTGGCCACGATGCCTTTCTGGCCGATGAGATGACAGATGAGAAGGCCTGGAAGCATGGTGCCATGCTGACAACAGAGGAAACAATTTTCACACCTGACAAGGAAAAAAGAATTTTTGAAATGATCAAAGCGCCCCTCTTTCACCCAGACGGTGAACGCAAGGCCATAGTGATCATCGGCCATGACATCAGCGCCAGAAAAAAGAATGAGGAAGACCTTCGCAAGCTCTCCCAGGCGATAGAACAATGTCCGGTCAGCATTATCATCACTGACATCAAGGGCAATATCGAATTTGTCAATCCCCAATTTTCCCGGCTCACCGGCTACACCTTGGCAGAGGTCGTGGGGAAAAATCCGAGCATTCTCAAGACCGACAAGACTCCTCCTGACGTCTTTGCCCAGCTCTGGCAGACCATCAGCTCCGGCAAGGTATGGGAAGGTGATTTTTATAACCAGAAAAGAAATGGCGAGCAATTCATTGAACACGCGATTATGGCGCCGATCTTCAACGAAAACGGCAAGATCACCCATTACATGGCGATCACGGAGGATATCACCGCCAGAAAACAATCTGAAGAGGTTATCTGGCGACAGGCCAACTTTGACACCCTGACCCAGCTTCCCAACCGCAGATTTTTCCTCTACCGTTTGCAAAACGAGATTGACTCTGTCAAGAGAGACAAGCCATCTCTGGCCCTGTTGTTTCTTGATCTCGATCATTTCAAGGAGGTCAACGACTCGCTCGGTCATGAATATGGGGATCTTCTGCTCATCGAGGCCGCGCAACGAATCCTGGCCTGCGTTCGTGATACCGACACCGTATCCCGTTTTGGCGGAGATGAATTTATCGTACTCCTCACCAATATCAAACTCGACGTAGGCATTGGCAAGGTTACAAAAAAAATCATTGATGCCATGCAGCAACCTTTTCATCTCAACAATGAAGTAGTCAGCATTTCAGTAAGCATCGGGTCTACCACCTGCCCGGAAGATTCCACCAACATCAGCACCCTTTTAAGAAATGCTGACAAGGCAATGTATCTGGCCAAAAATGCAGGGCGTAATTGCTGGCGATCCTTCACTGATATCCGCAAGGCCGACAGCCAAATGGGAGAGGAACGCCATGTGGAAATCTAAAGATGTCTATTTTCTTTCCGGCAGTACCGGTATCCTGGCCGAGGATCTTGGCAAGTCCCTGCTCTGTCAGTTCCCTGAAATCAGCTTCAATGAAGAAAAGATCCCTTTCATCAGGACGGAAAAGGACGCCTGGAACGCCCGAGAGCATATCCTCAGACAATCGTCAGGCCGCCATCCCCTGGCATTTTCCACCATCATGAATCCCGTCCTGATCAATATCCTGGACGCGCCTGAGATTGAATTTTTCAATATCTGTGACACCTATCTTTCCCGGCTGGAAGAACTCCTGGAGGCCAAACCCCTGAGGGAATCAGGATTTTCCAGGCATCTCGATGAGACCACCATGGCCCAGCGCGTTTCTGCTATCCAGTTTTGTATCTCTCATGACGATGGCTCCTTGACCAAGGATTACGATGAGGCAGAGGCCATCCTGCTCGGGGTCTCCCGTTCAGGCAAGACCCCGGTTTCAGTCTATCTGGCCACCCAGATGGGGATCAAGACTGCCAACTATCCCCTCGTCTGCGATGATCTGAACGCCTATCGTCTGCCCGCAGATATTATCAGAAATAAAAAACGGGTCATCGCTCTCTCGACCACCCCGGAGATACTGCATCATATCAGGGAAAAACGGTACAAGGGCAGTTCATACGCCAAACTTGCCACCTGCGTCAATGAGATCAATCAGGCACATCAGATCTTTCTTCAATATGAAATTCCGATTATCATGTCTGACGGCAGGTCCATTGAAGAGACGGCAACCCAGGTGGCCCAGGAGTTGGCCATCAAGAAAAAGATCCATCTGCACGCGACAAAGAAAGATTAGGAACCGTTAGGAAACAAGCAAGGGCTTTTTCTTGCTTGTTTCCTTTACGGCACCTTATGCCGCTTCCAAGAGACAGCCAATCTCTTCCGGCTGTCTCTTGGAGTGGCGTCTTGCAGATAACAAGCGCAAGATGCAAAAGAGCAAGGGCTTTTTCTTGCTTGTTTTTTTTACGGCTCCTTATGCCGCTTCCAAAA
>JANMTN010000013.1:0-11797 GCA_031390685.1 Desulfobulbaceae bacterium | reverse complement strand
GCGACAATCACACAATGCGCCAGGGGACGAAGCGCGGATGCCAGAACCTGGAGGCCTGGGCTATGGATTCCATCGTCATTGGTAATGAGGATAAGCGGCATATGCTTCCCACCTCTTGGTGATTGTTTGAAAGTGTTTAGTTACGAAAGATGTTGAAGCGGGATACGGTCATGGCAGGGGCAGATGCACGGTGAACAAGGCGCCGCCCAGCTCGGAGCGGCCAACCTCAATGGTGCCATGATGGGCCATGACGATCTGCTTGACAATGGCCAGGCCCAGCCCGGTGCCATCGACCCGTCGGGTGAAAAAAGGCTCAAAGATCTTCTCCCGGTTTTCTTCCTCAATGCCTGTGCCGTTATCACCAATGCGCAGGATGATTTCTTCCTTATTCTCGGAAATATTCAGCTCATCCGCTTCTATCCTGATAACCTCTGCGCCTTGCGGGCAGAAAGGCAGGGCGTTGTGGAGCAGTTGATTGAGGACCGTGAAAATCTGATTCTGGTCCGCCCACAGTGAAAAACTGGGATCAACGTCGATCTGGAGGGTGCAACTGGCCGGCCAGAGAGGATCTGCTTTGCTGACCTGGAGGACTTCATCCAGACATTTCCTCAGGGTAAACCATTCGCGCTCCACTGACTCCGGTCTGGCAAATTTAAGAAAATCAGAGATGGTGTGGCTCAGGCGGTTTGATTCGCGGAGGATGATATTGATGAGCACCCGGTTGGTTTTTTGGTCGGGAAAATCATAGAGGGAAAACTCATTGGCAAGAACCTGGGCTGAGCCTGAGATGGCGGCGAGCGGATTTCTGAAATCATGGGCAATCCCGGCGCTGATCCGTCCTATGGCCGCGAGTTTTTCAGCCTGACGCATCTGCTGTTCCAGACGCTCTACCTCACTGATATCCTGGATGGTCAGGATCTTGCAGTTCCGGCACTGGTGTACTTCATGCTCATGACTTGCTGGATCTGCCGGGAATTGCAGTTTGGCGCAGGAGTATCCCACCCTGATCCCGACGCCATCCTGGCGCACAAGATCGGCAGTGAGGCGTGAGCCCTTGTTGTGCAGATCCAGGGTTGGAAAGAGCTGGGAAAAGCGCTGCCCGGAAAGATCTGCTGGCAGGTAGCCGGTGATGCGGCCAATGGCGTTGTTGGCCGATGTGATCCGGTTGTCATCATCAATGGCGATAATGCCGGTGGCGATATCGTCAAAAATCTGTTTGTAGAGCAGCGACAGACTGTCCAGGCTTCTGACCGTATCGGAAAGAGCGGCCTCTGTTTTGAGCAAGCGCCGCGAAAAAATGGCGCTGAGGATGGCGGCCAGGAAAAATGTCAATCCCAGCACGGCAAAATGGTTGATACTGGTGAGCAGGTTCTGCTCTTTAAAAAAAACATAGCGGTTGAGAAAGACAGGATAAATGTGCATTTGCTCAAGAGCAAGGACCAGGGCGTATTGCAGACTTGCCGCGGCTGCCACTATCAGCCCGCCTTTACGAGGAAAAATCAGGCCGCCGGCGATAATGGGAAAAAAATAGAGGGGGGAGAATGTGGAATGCGAGGAGCCAGTGTAATAGACGAGTATAGTGACAAAAAAAATATCAAGTTGATTCTGGATGAAACCAAAGCGGTGGATGTCTTTATTGCCGGTCAGCAGGAAAATGGCCGAACCGATGGCCGAGAGATATACACAGCAGATAAAAAAAACGAGCCAGTAATAGGGGGGCAGAATGATCTCAAGCTGACCGCTCTGAAGGAAAACACTGATTCCAAGGAGCAGGGTATAGAGAATGACCCGGAGAAGGAGCATCCACAGAAGCTGGCCTTTCAGCAGGGAGTCTGGAGATGTCTCTTTTTGGTGGGTCTGGGTAATGACGGTCTTGAAATCCATGATATCTTCAGATTGAGATTCGGGTAATCCCTATGGTTCAGCTACGCGTCTTCAATACCATATTTTTTGATCTTATAGCGCAGAGAGCGAAAACTGATACGCAGCAGTTCTGCCGCCTGCATCCGGGAGTGGTTGCTTTTTTCCAGGGCAAAACTGATAATTCTTTTTTCCAGGTCATCGATGACCTCTTCCAGGCCACGTTCAAAAAGCTCCTCCTTGCTGGCCACGGCCTGAAACAGGGGATCGCCACCGGTCTTGTTTCTCTGCTCTGATCGGTGCGCCGACAGGGTCAAACTCTCCGGCAGAATAATGTTGGAGCTCTCAAGGGCAACCCCCCGCTCAATGATGTTCTCCAGTTCCCGAACATTGCCGGGAAAATCGTAGTCCATGAGGACCTGCATTCCGTACGAGGAGATCTCCTGTACCTTTTTTCCCAGTAATCTTGAATGTTTCTGTAGAAAATGGTTCACCAGCAGCGGCACGTCACCCTTGCGTTCACGTAATGGGGGCATGCGAATGGGCACCACCGCCAGACGATAGAAAAGATCCTCGCGGAAGCGTCCGGCGATGATCTCCTGTTCAAGCACGCGGTTGGTGGCGGCAATAATACGGACATTCACCCGTTCGATCCGGGTTGAACCCACGGGTTTGACCTCCCGTTCCTGGAGAACCCTGAGCAACTTGGTCTGGATGATGGGGGTCAGCTCGCCGATCTCATCAAGGAAGGCCGTGCCGTTATTGGCCAGTTGAAAAAGACCGGCCTTATCATGGATGGCCCCGGTGAAGGCGCCCTTGACATGGCCAAAGAGTTCACTTTCCATCAGGTCTTCAGGAATGGCGCTGCAGGTAATGGGTACAAAGGGTTGATCGGCCACCTTGCTGTGCTGATGGATGGCCTGGGCAACGAGCTCCTTACCGGTGCCTGACTCGCCATAGATGATGACATTTGCCGGGGTGGGGGCAACGCGCTGGATCAGATCAAATATCTTGATCATCTCCTGACTCTTGCCAATGATGCCCGGAAAGGCGTCGGCGGCTGATGGGCCAGGGGTTTCGGGACCCTTGCGGGCAGTGGCAGAGCGGATGATGCTCTTGATCTCGGCCACATTAAAAGGTTTGCTGATATAGTCAAAGGCCCCGTCTTTCATGGCGGCAACAGCGTCATCGGGGGAGACAAAGGCGGTGATCAGGATTACGGGCAGGGTCGGATACTTTCCCTTGATGCTGTGCAGCAGATCAAGGCCGCCAATGCCGGGCATGCGGATGTCGCTGATGACCAGATCGAAGGTCTTATCCTCCAGGCAGCGGAGGGCGTTGGCGCCATCGGCTCTTGTCTCGACCTCGTACCCCTCTTTCTGCAGCAGGATCGTGAGAAAATCCCGCATGCTCTGTTCGTCGTCAACAATCAGGATTGAGGTCATGGGAGATAGTCTCGCAGGAAGTCGTCAAGGATATTTTTTCTTGTTGCGCCACTAGTTGGCCCTTCTCGGATATCTTGAGCTTTTTGATATGGGCCTCCCTGCTGGTTGCGGCAGATCTGGATGCTGCCTGTTCGCAATAGACAAGCGCGACTGGTCGGCGTGACCTGGTATATCGCGACCCCTTTGGTCCGGAGTTGTGCTCCAGGAGGCGTCTTACTAAGTTTATGGTGATGCCGGTATAGAGGGTGTTGTCACTGCAGCGGACGATATAGACATACCAGCAAGCCATATCTGTCTCTTCAGGCAAAGGGGAAGATGAACCCGCTACCAGGTGCGGACATGGCCTGTGTCAAGGTGGATAAAATCGGATTGAGGATAATAGCCAACTCCACCCCGCTGAGAGGCGAGGGCTATCTGGTGCAGTCGGCCAGTATTGAAAGAGGGGAGACGGACATCTATAGCCTTGCCAAGCATGTGCAGGCTGTGGCTGGCAACCCCGCCGCTTTTACTTTTGAGCTTGGTGTTGGTTTCAGGCGATCTGTAGCCGGAGATCACCTCGAAAAAATCTTTAGTGCCTGTGGTCTGTCGCAGGTCATGGAGAAGGTCGAGCAGGGCTGGATCAATGGGATGGATATCTCCCGTTCTGAAATCTTTCAGAAAATTATTGATTGAGGCCAGGGCACTGGGAATATGGCGACCGTTTCTGAAATAGACGATGGACAGTTCTTTTAAGGTGTGGGTGTGATAAAAGGAGAGCGTTTTTTCTTCGAGACTGGCCAGTAAGGAGCTGGGAGAAGAGAGTAAAAAAAGGGGGACCATGGCCATTGCCCGCCCAAGAAAATTTCGTCGATTCATTGGTCTTTCCTGTATCCTTAAGTTGATCTTATCTTTTATTCGATTTTATAATCAAGATAGCGTTTTTTGTCCTTTCCGTTGCCACCATTTCGGGTGTGGAGGACAAGATGATAATTTGTACCCTAAAAACATCCCTCTTGTCAACCTGGTCATCCTGGTGAAGGGGAAAAACTCATTTCCGCAACGAGTTGTAAATTTTTGTCTTTGCCGGAGTGACGATTGAAAAGTTGCTCTTCCTGACTTGAACATGCATTTATCTGTCGTTGTATCTATATGTTGTTACTTGAAGAGTATCTCTTCGAGCTGCTGGTCGCGATTGTAAATATCCGTATGGAAAGATATCGTGCCGTCCTGGTCGCTTGTGACTGTTCGATAGATGATATGGACCGGGAGGGGTGTTGGCAGACGGATAATGGTTCGTTTACCCGTGCTTATGAGCTCATTGAGTTGTTCTGAGGACCAGCCTTTTTCGCTGCCATCCAGGAGAAATTCCGCCAGTTTGAGAGGAGTGGCGAGACGAATACAACCATGGCTGAAGGCCCGTTGAGAACGTTTAAAGTAGGCCTGCGCAGGGGTGTCATGCATATAGACATTAAATTTATTGGGAAAGACAAATTTGATTGCGCCAAGGGCGTTCCATTTGCCAGGGTCTTGCCGAAATGCGAACTGGCTCATTTTGTTTGGACTCACCTGGTTCCAGTCAATGGACAGGGGATTTATCTCTCTGGCCTCAGATGTCCTGTCACTAAAGAGACGAATATGTTCTTTACTAAGATAATGAGGATTTTTTTTTAAATCGACCAGCAGTTCATTACGGGCAATGCTGACTGGAATGTTCCAGTAAGGGTTGAGGTCTATATATTGGATCAGATCGCTGAACGCTGGTGTTTCGTGGCGTTGGGTACCTACAATAACGGGCATTTCCAGAATGACCATATCGTTTTCAATGCCTTTCAGGGTAAAACCGGCAATATCCACCAGCACATATTTTTTACCAAGATCATGGGCCTCCCGGCGCCAACGCTCAAGATTTATGATAATTTGTCTGACTTTCTGCTCGGCGGGTATGTTCATGGCAGTGATGGTGGATTTGCCAATGACACCATCGTCGGTCAGGCCATGGCGAAGCTGAAACTGGATGACGGCCTGAACAAGCACTGGATCATAAAAAAGGGTGTCGGTTGGCGTTGATGGGAGAAAGCCTTCAATCTGTAATCTTTCCCTTATTGCCGGGATCCTTGAATCCTGTTTGCCTGGATGGATGGATTTGCCGGCTGCAACAGGGAGCCAGCCACCGGCTGCGGCCAGATTTTGATATTGTGGCAAGGCAGCACGCAGATTTATATAAAATTTATGTGGCGGCAAAAGACTGTCCATAAATTGGTTAAAGTCTGGAGCAGACAGGGCTGTTTTTATGAGCGCCAGTTCATAAAAAGCAGAAGTGTCTTCATCCTTCACCGGAAAATCGGGGTTGTTTTTTTGGGAATGTATCCTTCCTTCCTGGGTGTCATGGGCGTAGGTGATGAAGGCCAGGGTCAACAGGGTATCGAGATCAATCAGTTCTTCTGATGTTGTGCCATTCCAGAGGGAGGTAATCCGGTTTACATGGTATTGTTCCGGAAGCAGGCCATCCAGTTCGGAATTTTTTAAAACCGAGAACAGGATTTCTGCTTTTTCCCCAGGGCCGTCTTTGGTGATCCAGAGGGGCTGTAAGCCTGTTTTGGTATAGATGACAGGCAGCCGGCTCTGCATGTTATTAGCTTCATTATCAATCTGAATATCGGAAAATTTAATGCCGCTCTGTTCGAGTCGGTCACGGAGGACCAGATTCAACCTTTCCGCGGTGACAGCAAGGGCGGTTCTGGAACAGAGACAGAAGGTGCAAAGCAGAAATGCTATGGATAAGAGTATTTTTTGCAATATTGATCCTTTGTTGAATGAGTTGCAAAGAGTGGTTCTGGATGGTATGTAGTTCATGGTGATCTTCAGGGAGACAGGCTGTGGATATTGATCGTTTCAGTGAGTGTACCCTGAGAAGATTCAGCCGAAAATAACCCGGCTACAATAGCATTTAAGGGAATAAAATAGCAAGAATAACAATGATGGAACAGAATAATGACCCAGAACAGGTGAAAATCCCTGAACAAACTCCGGGGATAGAAGATGAGCAATTCAATGCCCAGTCCTTGACCGATCATCTGCGTGATCTTCGTTCCTGTCTAATAGTCTCCCTGACGGCCATCGCTGTTGGTTTTGCCGGGGCGTATAACTATGTCGAATCCATTGGAGTCTGGTTTTTCAAGCCACTCACCGATGTCCTGCCCCAAGGCTCATCACTGATCTTTACCTCATACCAGGAAGGGTTTTTTTTTATCTGAAACTCGCCCTGGTCTGTGGTCTGCTTCTGGCCAGTCCGGTCATCTTTTACCAGATCTGGCGTTTTCTGGCCCCTGGTCTGTACAAACATGAGAAGCGTGTGCTGCTGCCTTTTTCCTTTCTTTCCACCATTTGCTTTCTGAGTGGCGCGACCTTTGGCTATTTTGTCGTCTTTCCACCCGCCTTCCGTTTTCTTGTTGGGTATAGCAATGATTTTTTGATGTCGCTGCCGGCTGTCAGCGAATATTTTTCGCTGGCCCTTCGTCTGCTCATTGCCTTTGGGGTCATCTTTGAAATGCCGGTGCTGATGGTTTTTCTGGCCAAGATCGGCGTTGTCAATCTCGCTTTTTTGAATCGTCACCGCAAGTATGCCATTCTTGTCAATTTTATTATTGCGGCGATTCTAACGCCAACTCCTGATGTTGTGAATCAGTTAATGATGGCGGTGCCCTTGATGGTATTGTATGAAATCAGTGTCGTTGCCGTGTGGATCTTTGGCCGGAAAGGCTTTTCCGATTTTCAGCCGGGAGCTGCCGCACTGGCAAAGGCTGATACCGAAGAATGATGGTTTTGTCTGAAAAAGGTTGTCTGGTACCTCATCTGCTGGACTCTTTTATGGGGGTACGTTATAGAAGAGGTTGTGATTTTTCCCTGATTATATGAAAAGGAGGTTGTGATGAGTGTTACCGGAGATTTTGCAAAGGCATTGGAGATTGGACGCCCCCCTAATATTCGCCAGTTGTTCCCCAACTCCCGCGCCCTGCTGGTCAGCGGCAAGGTCATTGACCGCGCCCTGCGGGCCAAAGGCGGGGCCATGACCATGGCCGCCAATGGTCGGAATCTGTTTATTATCCGCGGCGCCTTGCAGGCGGCGCAAAGGGCTGATGCGGCGCTGATCATTGAGATTGCCCGGTCCGAGGGCGGGGCCTCTGCCTACTGTGCCGTGAATTACTGGAATATCGCCCGGCAGGTGGACGCCATGTGCAATGAGCTGGGAGTTACCGTGCCGGTTGCCATCCACGCTGATCATTACGGGATCAAGAAGGAAGAGGATCTGCCCATGGCCAGGGTGGAGATTCCGACAATCTTTGAGGCGGGAATCACCTCGATTGCCATTGACGCCTCGCATATGCCCGATGATCTGAATCTGCTGGCCAATATTGAACTGAACGCCATGATTCCCGACTGGGCAGGGCTTGAGACCGAGGTGGGTGAGATTAAAGGTTCGCAGGGACTCTCCACCGTTGATGACGCCTCTTTCCTGATCAAGGGGCTGAACGCCCATGGGATCTGCCCCGACTGGATTGCCTTGAACAATGGCACCACTCATGGTCTTGAGGCCAGCAGTCAGGGGATTCAGGTAGAGCTGACCATGGATATCCATAAACATCTCGCCCCGTATGGCACATCCGGAGCCCAGCACGGGACCTCCGGCAACAGTTCCGAGCGTCTGCGGGCAATCGCCAGGCAGACCAGCACCACCAAGGCCAATGTGGCAACGGCCCTGCAGATGGTTTCCTGGGGGGTTGAGGTCAATGATTTTGGCAATGCCATCCTTGATGGCAGCGGCAATCTGCAGAAGGTAAAGGGCGAAGGGGTCTCAGAGGAGATGTGGGAGCAGATGACGGCCTATGCCGAGGCCAAGGGCTGGAAGAGTGGCGACTATAAAAAACTGAATCTGCCCTTTGAACCCATGCTCCTGGGTCAACCCCGAGCAATCCGGGAGCGCATGGCCAGACGGGTGGAGGATTTTGTCTATACCATGCTGACGGATGTGTTCTATGCCGGAGGCAGCGCCACCCTGGCCCGCGAGGTGATTCTTGAGGCCGGGTCGTATGATCTTGGCCCCAAGGTGGGGCGGATTGAAGACCCGGGGCAATGGACCCGGGAACTTATTATTGAACGGGCGAGAACGCTTGATGTGAATAAGGGGCCAGAAGGCCATTTTGACGATTGATGATATTGATGGCGTCGCAAAAAGCTCCAAATACTTCGTTGTACCCCAAGGGCACTTCCTTCGGGGCGCGCACATCCTTCTTCACTGCGGCGTATCCAACAGTACGCCTCGTCTTCGGGCCTTTATGCTTAGCCATCTCTTTGATGACTTTTTACGAGACCATCAACAAATAAAGGGCAATAAAGAGTGACCATGAAAAAAATACTTGTGACCGGGGCAGCCGGTTTTATCGGGGCCCATCTGGTCAGAAGATTGACTGATAACGGCGCGGAAGTGGTCGGTATTGATAACCTGACTGACTATTATGACCCCCAGTTAAAAAAAGACCGGCTGGCCCATCTGGCAGCAGGAGAGAGCTTTCGTCATGTAGATATTGATATTGCCGATCGGCCGGCCATGGAAAAGCTGTTTCAGGACAACAGCTTTGACGCGGTGGTTAATCTGGCCGCGCAGCCTGGGGTCCGCTATTCCCTCATCAACCCGTATTCCTATGTGGATACCAATATCGTGGGCTTTGTCAATATCCTCGAAGGTTGCCGTCATTCCGGGGTCAAACACCTTGTCTATGCCTCGTCAAGTTCGGTGTATGGGGCCAATACCAGGCATCCCTATTCGGTGCATGACAATGTGGATCATCCGGTCTCTCTGTATGCGGCCTCAAAGAAGGCCAATGAGCTGATGGCCCATACCTACAGCCATCTTTTTGGTCTGCCTACAACCGGATTGCGTTTTTTTACCGTTTATGGCCCGTGGGGCAGGCCGGACATGGCCCCCGCCCTTTTCGCCAGGGCTATCCTCGCCGGTGAACCGATCAATGTCTTTAATAACGGCAACATGGAGCGTGATTTTACCTATATTGACGATATTGTCGAAGGCGTGGTCCGGGTCATTGCCAAGGCACCGGAGCCGGATCCGTTGTGGAATGGCGACCTGCCTGATCCAGCGACCTCATACTGCCCGTATCGTATTTATAATATAGGAAATAATAACAAGGAGAAGCTGCTGCACTTCATCCATGTTCTTGAGGAAGCTTTAGGGCGCAAGGCGGTTAAGAATTTCCTGCCTATGCAGCCTGGTGATGTCCCGGTCACCTATGCCAATGTGGATGAGTTGATTCGGGATTTTGCTTATAAACCGACAACGTCACTGACAGAAGGGGTCCGTAAATTCGTGGCGTGGTATAAAGGGTATTATCAGTAACGTCTCTTGTGCAATCCCTGTGGCCAGGAATAAAAAAAGGGGCTGCGTAAGTTAATCTTACTGCAGCCCCTTTTTTATTCAGGAAGATGAAAATCAAAAAGTCAGTAGGATGCCGCCGGGGCGATAGTTGGCTGGGCGGGTTGTGGTCTGAAAAGGGGCCCGAGCATGTCGCCAGCCGCTTTCGTACTGGAGATGACTTGGTCCAGTACTGAGTAGTTGCCGTTTTGGCTCAGTTCAATGAGTTCCCAGCAGTCGGTGGCATTGACAATGGCCTGCATAAAGGCAAGGTGTTGAGTATGACCTGCGCAATGGGCCGTAACATGGCCAAGGACAGGACAGCCAAGCAGCGCCAGATCGCCTACCAGATCCAGGACCTTATGACGGATAAATTCATCGTCAAATCGCAGACCTTCTTCATTCAATACGCTTTTCCGATCCCAGTGGATGGCGATTACATTGCTCAGGTTGACGCCGAGCGCCAGTCCCTGCTCCCATAGTTCCTCAACCTGTTCAGCATATCCAAAGGTCCTGGCCATGGCGATTTCTTTGGTAAAACGATCTTCTGTCAGATTGATTGAATAATGCTGGGTCCGGATGATCTGATCGTTGAAGTCAATCTTGCCGCTGATCTTGAAACCGTTATAGGGGAGAATGCGGAGAAAGCTGTCGCCATCCCGATAAGTGATCTCTTTGGTGATACGCAGCGCTTTACGCAAGGCCGCCTGCCTTCTTTTTCCGGCCTGGGTCAGGAGATGAATGAAAGGGCCGGCACTGCCGTCCATGATCGGAACTTCAACCCCGTCAAGCTCAATGTCGGCGTTATCAATGCCGAATCCGAGGAGGGCGGCCATGAGGTGTTCCGTGGTGGCGACTGTTATACCGTTGTCACTGATGGTTGTGGAGCGACGGGTATCAACGATCTTATCCATATGGGCCTGAATATGCTGATGAGAGGTCAGGTCACAACGGAAAAAACGAATGCCGTTGTTTTCAGGGGCCGGCTTGATTGCCATATTGACACGCTCACCTGAGTGCAGACCAATACCTTCACAACGAATGGTCTTACGGACAGTGTGTTGATGGAGTTCTGTTTGACGTGACATATAAAAAAAACCTTGTTTGTTCGGGAATAAGGACAACGTTCTATTAATTTGAAGCATGCAAAAAATAAACCATAATGTATATTTTGCAATATTAAATAAAATTATTGTTTGTATTCATCATGTTGTGTCATTTTTACGGTTTGCTTGCGGGTGGATTTGCTGTGGGATAAAAAACACGATAGTGGCAGGAGGTGGGGAAAAACACATCATCTGGTCATTCGCGGGAGCAGCCTCAGCTTCTCCATGATAAAGGATTGCAGCCCATCGTCAACATGGGTCTGCATTTGCAGGCTATAAAAGGGGAGGGGAAAATTGCAGTTCTTGAGCTTGACCATATCCTTGGCGGTGGTAATGATTCCTTGTGCTCCGGTGTCTCCGGCTTCTTTCTGGAGTTGCTGCAAGATGCGGGGGGTATAGTGTTGATGATCCTTGAGAGCGGTAAAACCGCTTAAAACAAGACCCTGTGCGTACAGGGTCTGCCGGAAGGCCTCCGGCCTGGCAATTCCGCAAAAAGCAAAGAGCGGTGTCGGCAGGGACACAAGGGAAAGCGTTGTGTTATCTTTCTTATTTCTGGCGTCACCAGGTGTGTACCTGCTGAAAAAAACAGGTCTATGGGGAAAACGATCCTGGAGAAGAGCGGCAAAACGCGCCGCCCTTTCCTTATTCGTTGTGGTCGTACCCGTCAGTAGAAAGGCGTCAGCACGCTGGAGCGCGGAAACTGGTTCCCGCAGATCGCCGCCGGGAAAGACCCGGCTGTTGCCCGCCAGTGCATCGGCGCTGAACAGCACCAGATTGATATCCCTCTCCACGGCCAGATGCTGAAATCCATCGTCAAGGAGAAGGATGTCACAGCCAAGGGCATGGATGGCTTGTTTACAGGGCAGGGCGCGTACAATACCGGTGAGGACAGGGATTCCCGGCAGGGTCTCGGCCATCAGCCGTGGTTCGTCTCCCGCCTGTTTGGCGTCAAGGTAGAGTTTTTTTCCATCTGAAACTACATT
>JANMTN010000009.1:0-4166 GCA_031390685.1 Desulfobulbaceae bacterium | reverse complement strand
ATATATGTGCTCCTTGTTAAAAAAATATCAGGCTGTCATCAATAAATATCTTTGCAGCTCTCTTATCGTATCGTCAATTGACCATTTGCAATTTTATACCACACTTGCATTCAAAGGCAAGTTTTGCCCTGTCTTTTCTTTATTCTCAGGCGGCTGCTGTTGGTTTTTTCCAGCCGCGCAGGAAGACGCGGTGCGGGGCCGGATACCCTTCCACGGTCAGCGATGGGTTCCGCGGATCGATAAATTCGCGGTACGATTCAAAGGTCATCCACTCGGTGGATCGTTGTTCTTCTCCGCTCATGGGGTGCTGGCTGAAGAGCTCGACCTGATCAAAGCCCGCCTTTTCCATCCACAGCCGCAGGCAATGACCGGTGGGGATAAAATAGGTGCCGGGCGCCTTGGCATAGGTCTTGTCGGGAAAGAGGGCGATGGGTGCGTCTCCTGGGATAGCCTGGGATTCCAGAAGCAGCGTGCCGCCGGGGCGCAGCGCCTGATAACAGTCTCGCAGCACATCAATGGGTGAGGCGCGATGGTAGATGATGCCCATGAGGAAGAGGACGTCAAAACAGTCAGGGAAGAGAGAGAGATGTTCGACGCCGAGCAGGTCAATGTGGAGCGCTTCCTGTCTGGCCATGCTGTTCAGGGCCTTGAAGCAATAATAGTGCTGCATGGATGGTTCCAGACCGAGTACCAGTTTGGGGCGATAGGGGGCCATGCGGAACATGTAGTAGCCGTTGTTGCAGCCGATATCAGCGATAATCTTGCCTTCCAGGTCGGGCAGCATGGGCACCAGACGCTGCCATTTGCGTTCGCTCCGCCACTCGGCGTCGATGTCGATGCCAAAGACCGAAAAGGGGCCTTTACGCCAGGGCATAAAGGCGCGCATGGCCGCTTTAACCTGCGCCTGATCGCTGGCGCTCAGCTCATCGGGGCGGCCGATGATGACGGTATCGCCACTGCAGTCGACGGTCCGGGCCACAAAAGGGGCGAGGGATTCATAGGGCGTGCGGTAGCGGAGAAAGCCTTTCTTGGGCTGGTTGACCCATTGCTGCCGCTCCTGATGGATGGCGAGGATCTCCTGACAGCGGGCTGCGGCCGGGAGCTGGGAGATATAATCGATGGATGATGGCATCTGGTGCTGTTATGGTTCAACCTGGTTTGATGGCAATAAAGGAGACAAAATTAAACCACTGGAAGAAGGTCTCAACGCTTGCAAATCCGGCGCCCAGCAGGAGCTCCCGGTTTTCTTCAATGGAAAACGGGATCAGGATATTTTCCAGTGCCTCTCTTTTTTTGGCGATCTCCAGTTCCGAATAGCCGCGGTCCAGTTTGAACTGATGGTAGATGTCGATATATTTGCGGTTGAGCAGCGGGTCGTGGGAGATCTTTTTTTCACTGAGGATCAGGATGCCCCCGGGTCGCAGGTTGTCGAAGAGTTTGTGGATAAACTCCTTCCGTCTGAGGGGGCGGATGAACTGGAGGGTGTAGTTGAGGAGAAAGGCCCCGGTGCCGGCCTGGTCCAGATCAATGATGTCCTGGGTGATAAAGGATACCATGTCCTGTTTTGAGAACATCTCGGCCTTCAGGCGGGCCTTGTGGAGCATGGCCGGGGAGTTGTCGATGCCGGTGAATTGCAGCCCCTTATCCGGCAACAGTCGCGCCAGTTGCAGCAGGGTGGTGCCGGTGGAGCAGCCAAGGTCGATGACCGTGTCGTTCTTGCGGAGAAAGATGTCGAGGAGCCGGGCCGTCCCTTTGATGACCTCCTGGTAAAAAGGAATGGAGCGGTCCAGCATGTCATCGAACACCTCCACTACCCGTTCGCTAAAGACAAAATCTTCCTGGACCTGATTGACAGCAAAAAGGGTATCTTTGGGAGTGGGCAACATGGCGACAATAAAGAAATCAGGATGGGACAGGATTGTGGTGATTGATTGATCAACTGTAAGGTATAGTTTATATACTCTTTTAAATAATATTTTACCATTATTGACTGGGCGAGAAACCAGAAAAGAGTAAAGGCGGAACTCAGCAGGATAGACAATCGTATCAGAAAAGACAAGGAATCATGAAATCAGACCGTGACCTCATCATCTTATGAGCAATAATTGTCCTCATTCCGCCGGGAAATCCCTGCTGATCTACCCGCCTTTTGCCGATCCCACCTGGCCCTATGTGAGTCTGCCCACCCTCAAGGGATATCTGGGCCGGCGCGGGATCCAGGTGGCAGTCCGGGATCTGAACGTCGAGGCTTTTTCGTTCCTGACGGCTGAGCCTGCCATCGACGGCTGGCGGCGGCATCTGGCGGCGCGGTTTCAGGCACTCAATGGTCGGGAGAGGTTGAGCCTGTCCGAGCAGATGGAATACCGGCGGGTGGCAGAGGCGCTCCCGCTGGTGCAGCAGGATTTTGGCGTCCTCCTGAACGTGATGCGGGAGGAGGATAGCTTTTATGATCGGGCCGCCTATGCGGCAGGCCGTGATGGTTTTGAAGATCTTTTCCAGATCATGGAGGCGGTCTATTTCCCTTTTCGTTTCAACTGTAACCGGGCCGATCACCTGGTGGCGCCCTGGGATTTCCAGCTTCTGGACTCCTATATTGCCAACCGCACCAGTCCACTTGACCAGTTTTACCGGCAGCAGTTGTCGGAGCTTACGGCCCCGGGCTTTGTCGGGATTTCGCTGACCTTTGTCTCCCAGATCCCGGAGGCCTTTTATCTCTGCCGTCTGCTCAGGGACGCTTTTCCCAACTGTTTTCTGATGCTCGGCGGCCCCTGTGTCGATCTGATGGCCCGTCATGGCCGCCCGGAGGTGGTGGACCAGATTTTAGGGTATGTGGATGGTATCACCATGCAGGAAGGGGAGAAGACCCTGGAACAGCTTCTGCCCCTGCTTTCCTCTGGCCGAGTTCCTGATCAGACACAGCTTGCCGCTATCCCTAATCTTATCACCCGCGATCTGGTCAGCGGCGCCACTCAGCAGGGGCCGCCCTGGGTCCTCGATATGGCCGAGAGCACGGCGCCTGATTATTCCGATCTCGATCTGACGCTCTATCCGGCGCCATCCCCCATGCTCCTCTACAGTCCGGCCCGAGGCTGCTACTGGAACAAGTGCTCATTCTGCGGTTACGGCTTTAATCAGTCCGGGGCCCATGCCTACCGGGAGATCCCGGTGCAACAGGCCGTGGCTGATCTGCGGGCGCTGCAGGAGAAGTTCGGCGCCGCCAGTTTTTACTTTTCCTGTGATGTTTTATCTCCTGATTACGCCTTCCGTCTGGCCCAGGAGATCCTCGATACCGGGCTTGATATCCACTGGTCAACGGATCTGCGCATTGAGGCGGCCTACACCCCTGAGCGCTGCCGTCTGCTGTACCGGGCGGGCTTGCGGGCCGTGGCCTTCGGTGTTGAGAGCGGGTCACCGAAGGTCTTGCGTCTCATGCATAAAGGGGTCACTCCTGAACGCATTCGGGCGGTCAATCGTCATTTTCATCAGGCCGGGATTGCCACTGCCTGGATGACCTTTCTCGGTCATCCGGGCGAGGGGTTCAAGGAGGCCCAGGCCACACTCGATCTGCTGGCGGCGGAACGAAAGGTCGTGGATCAGTTTATTGTCGGCACCTTCGGTCTGACCCCGGGCTCGAAGATTGCCTGCCGGCCGGAGGAGTTCGGCATTGATTCCATCTCCTTTACGGCAGGTGATGTGTTCAGGCTCTTTCCACTCTCCACCGACCAGACAGCCAGGACCAATGCCAACGACCGGCGATTTACGCAACTGGACGCCCAGATTGATGAGCTGTCCTCCCGCTATCAGCTCGATCATTACCCCTGGGCCGGTGCCATTTCCACCCATCACTCGTTTCTGTATCTGCTGCGGTATGGGCAGAGGGTCTTTGCCAAGGCATGGCCTCGGCCCCAGAAAAAGAAGCAGAAGGCCGGGGCCGGGAAGAAGATTCATCCCCGTTTTCCCCTGGCCGAGCTGCGCCGACGGGAAGAGCGGTTCATGGGCCAGTATCTCGAATATGCCCTGCGGCTCGACCCGGAGACGGGACTGACGCCTCTGTGCTTTGATCATTTTCAGGCCGCGCTGGCCCGGGAGTCAGAGAAAGAGAGGCGATGATCTCGGAGAATATGCCAGCAATCGTTGTCAACTTTTAACCTTCACCATTCAACTTT
>JANMTN010000321.1:0-2841 GCA_031390685.1 Desulfobulbaceae bacterium | reverse complement strand
CCGATGGAAAGCAGCAGAAAGACGCTGAGGAATTCGTAGATCGCCGGCGGCAGGCGCAATTCAGCTCGTAACAGGCCGGCGGCAAGCCCTAGCAGGAAAAAAAGCACAACAGGATCGAGAGCAGGCATGTGCGTCAGTCCCTCGTCACGACTTGCACCAGTCGCAAAGACCATCCCGCAGCACTTTCTTGGAACACGGCAAAAAGATCCGCCCGTAGCCGCGAGAGACCACATCCTCATAACCACTTAATAAATGGAGAAAAACATTCTGCAAACCAAAAAGTAAGCTGTTGTTCATGGTCTGTTGCAATTTAATCGAGCCTCCCTTGCCGTAGTTTTTCCGATTTTTTCAGGAGTTCGTTCCGGGTCACCTCCCTGAATTTATCCAGGTCCCGGCCTATCTCCGGATACTTGATGGACAGGATGGCGCAGGCGAGATAGGCGGCGTTTTTCGCGCCGTCCACTGCAACCGTTGCCACCGGAATTCCGGGGGGCATCTGCACTGTGGCATAGAGGGCATCGACACCGTTCAGTGCTCCCGAGGCCAGAGGTACCCCGATCACCGGTAGTGTGGTATGTGCGGCGATCACCCCCGCAAGATGGGCCGCCATGCCAGCGCCGGCAATGATCACTTCAAGGCCCCTTTCCCTAGCAGTCCTGGCATACTCAGCTGTTTTGTCCGGAAGACGGTGGGCGGAACTGATGTCCATTTCGTAGGGAACACCCATTTCCTCAAGTACCGCACCCGCCTTTTCCATAACCGGAAGATCTGAATCGCTGCCCATCAGAATTCCAACAAGTGGTTTGTTTTGCATCTGTATCTCCTTTCTGCAGGTTGTCTTATTGATGCTCTTGTGCACCAGCATTTTGATTCTAAAAAACAGCATGATTTCCCCGGCGCCACAGGATTATGGCGCATGTTTTATCTTGCCCACGGTCGCGATGATCCTCAACAGGGCTCTGGCCGCTGTTTCAGGGCCGGACGCCTCATAACCGGGGATGCCAAGTCTTGTCCGGAGTTGCCCGACCTTTACCCCTGATCGGAAAGCCGCCTCGAAAACCTTTTCCGCCAAATCCTCATGCAACTCTTTGTATTGCGGCGGCCCGAATATGTTGGCAAAGTATGAATGGACAAGGCCTGTGGATGTTGTCGTCCCCTTGGCCATCACCGCCCCCTCCCGGAAAACACTCAGCGCCAGGGCAGAGGTGGTAAATTGCTCAAGGATGGGATGCTCCTTATCGACCTCTTCATAATTGTTGGCATACAACAGATAATCCAGGGGATACCCTTTCAGGATATCTTCAATCGTCGCCACCGGCAGCACGACGCGGGCGTTCACCTTCTGCGGACTCATGATAATGGCTCGGTCAATCTGACCAAAGGCATAGCCTTGCTGCAGATCATCAAGGCGGATAAAGGCGCCAATCTCCGTCCCGTATGCCATGAGCCGTCCTGCCTCGTCAATTTCAATCGAGCCCATGTCATCGGCGACAATACGCATTTCCCGGATGAACGTTTCCCCAAGGATGCGAAAGGCTTCCAGTGTTTCCGATTTCCCGGCGGCCGTATCCCCAACCAGCAGAATGTTGGCCTCAAGACCGTTTTTGACAAAACCGCCCTTAAGGGAAATATGCACCATGGCGCCATGAAACGGCAGGCGGCCACGCTTCATCATGATCACGTTGTGCAGGGTCAGAGTCATCTTCTTGAGATAGCCGAAGTAGCCGAACCGATCTTCAAGCGGCACTGCGGCAACCAGCAAGCCATGCTCATCATCATCAAAGAATACCGTCGGCAGATCTCCGAATTGAGACATCTGTTCCGGAGGGGCGCCAAAGACATAAACAGCATCGGGCCCGGCGCAAATCTGCTCATCCGTGGCCAATTCAAAAAGGTTGGCCAGAGAAGATCCCAATCCGATAAACCGCTGGTGGAAGTAAATAAAAACAACGAGCGGCCCCACCTGCGCCGGATAACAGAGAAATTCCTCCGCCGGCAAGACAAGGTCGACAAGAGGGTTGTCCTGTATTCGCTGGAATTGCCCGGTCCTTGTGTTTGTCGGGGGATCGATGATCAGGGGAGGAGCAATCCATACCTGGCGGATAAACGGGATTTCGCCTAAAACCTTCGCATAACATGCCGGCAAACCGGAAACCTTTGGCACAGCGATGATTCCGACCTTGCAACCGGCCGCGACATGGCGATACACCCGAGGATGACTGCCCGTGATATTCTCACAAATATTGCGATACAGAGAGCGAACCTGATGCGCCAAGGCAACGAGTGTTTCATTAAAGGCTCGATGGGGGCGTTGATCCAAAGAATTCGGCCCAGGCTCGGAAAAAAGCACCATATAACGATCAAAGGACCGCCAGTAATCGTAAAGCCTTTCCACAAACTCATGAAACGCTTGGCAGCGCTGGGAATCCGCTAAAAAACCCGCCGCCGGCAGCAGAGAAACAACCTGCGCAACCGGATGTTCGCTCAAGGCCTTTAAAATATTAAGGAACAGCCGCTTCTCACGATCGCTCTCCAGCCCCAGCCCCAATCCTGCAAGCATCGGCGATTCGTCGCGGCTTAAATCAGCAAGATAAAGATTGAGCAACTCATCGAACACTTCGCTGTGCAGAAGTTCTCTTTGCGACTCGCAGATCTTGCCATCGGTGGTGATGATAATTTGCCGCCCTTGCCGCAGGATTTTTTTTACCGCCATAATGATTTGCTCCAACCAAATTGATTAACCACAAAGCAAAAAAAGGCCGAGGAATCCTTTACCAGGGAAGCATCGACCTTCATTCCAAGAACCGCCCTCAACTCTGAGCCCGGCTGGACAAAAATAAC
>JANMTN010000296.1:0-5247 GCA_031390685.1 Desulfobulbaceae bacterium | reverse complement strand
ACCTTCGGCATTGAGCCACAGAGTCCGGAAACAGGTTATGGGTATATAGAAAGGGGCGAGGGCAGCACTGTCCTGTCGTTCAAGGAAAAACCTGATCTGGCCACGGCCATGGCCTATGTCGAAAGTGGAAATTACTTCTGGAACAGTGGGATGTTTGCCTTTTCCATCAAGACCTTTCGCAAAGAGATGGAGCTTTATGCCCCTGAGATGCTCTCGGCCATGGCAGAAGCCGTCCGGCATGGCGTGCGTGATGGAAAATTCTACCGCCTGGACGGCACGGCCATGGCTGCATCCCCCAGTGATTCCATAGATTACGCCTTGATGGAAAAGACCGACAAGGCAGCGGTAGTGGCGGCAAATCTTGACTGGAGCGATATCGGTTCCTGGAAGGCCTTGTGGGATGTGTCCACCAAGGATGGGCAGGGAAACGTCAGTACCGGTGATGTGATTCTTGAAGATACTAAAAATTGTCTGGTTCGTTCAGAAAGCAAGCTGGTGGCAACCGTTGGCCTTGAAAACACGTTGGTGATTGAGACTGCGGACGCGGTTCTGGTGGCGCCTTTATCCCGGTCCCAGGATGTAAAAAAGATTGTGACCCGGCTGCAGAAGAAACAGCGTGATGAATTCCGGTTTCACCGGACGGTTTTTCGTCCCTGGGGCAGTTATACGGTACTTGAACAGCAGCCACGGTATCAGATCAAACGGATAACGGTCTATCCAGGGGAAAAGCTTTCCCTGCAGATGCACCATCATCGGCATGAACACTGGGTGATCGTCACCGGGACTGCCCGGATTACCAACGGAGAGGATGTCTTTCTGCTGCATGAGAACCAGTCCACCTATATCCCGGCCGGCGTTCAGCATCGTCTGGAGAATCCTGGGGTTATTGGGCTGGAGCTTATAGAGGTGCAGAATGGCAGCTATCTTGGTGAAGACGATATCGTCCGCTTTGATGATGATTATGGCCGGGAAGCTGCCCCAGAACAGGTGACGGAAGCCAGTTGAGATTTGTCAGGTTGCGAGCGCTTCGCCGCATTTTTTTACGGGGTATTGTTTTTTTTTGGCTGCAAGCATCGCCCTGACCCTTTTGTTCCGCTGGGTGCCTGTGCCATGGAGTTCTCTGATGGTCCAGCGCCGGATAGCTGCGACTTACCAGGGCGATGCGAGATACCGATTGGTTCATACCTGGGTCAACCTTGATCAGATCTCTTTGTCTGCCCCTCTGGCGGTGATTGCCGCTGAAGATCAGAAATTTTTTGACCACGGCGGGTTTGATTTTGATGCCATGAGCAAGGCCTGGCAGGCCAACCCGCATCGACGCCGGCCGCTTGGGGCCAGCACCATCTCCCAACAGGTGGCCAAAAATCTTTTTCTGTGGCCGGGACGCACCTTTTTTCGCAAAGGGGTTGAGGCCTATTTTACCCTGCTGCTTGAAGGGTTGTGGCCGAAACGGCGGATTCTTGAGGTCTATCTCAATGTGGCGGAGTTCGGCCCTGGTATTTTTGGGGTAGAGGCCGCCAGTCGCGCTTATTTTCATAAATCCGCCCTCAAACTGACGCCAAGGGAAGCAGCGCTTCTTGCTGCCATCCTGCCCAGCCCTCTGCGTTCTGATCTCGATCATCCAACAAGCTATCTCCTCAGTCGCGCCAGACACATCGAGCGTCAGATGAAACTCATGGGCGGCGCGCATCTACCGCGATCAGACCGACAGCAGCAGCACCGACTTCCTGCGTCAGGTGAAACAGGCCGCACCTATGAAAATCCAAAAAATACTCACTGACAATGGCAGTCAGTTCACCGACCGCTTTACCAGCAAGAATAAACAACCAACAGGAAAACATGCCTTTGATCAAGCGTGCGTGGCGCTTGCCATTGAGCATCGTCTCTGTCCACCCGGACATCCGCATACAAATCGAATGGTCGAACGCTTCAATGGCCGCATCAGTGATCTGGTCCAACAAACCCGCTTCACCTCGGCAGCCGAACTGGAAACCACCCTCTACAAATATCTGGCTGTTTATAACCACCACATCCCGCACGTGCCTGAGTCACCAAACTCCCTTCCAGGCACTGAAAAAATGGCAGAAAGAAAAACCAGAATTATTCGTCAAACACCTTTACAAACAGACGGGACTTGACAGTTTAGAAGAGTGTTGAGAGTAACACAGTTTGCTCATTTAACCCACATTAGAGAGAGTTGCATTTGTGACTTGAATTCACCTATTGGCCTATTTTGATTTTGATTGTTTATCGACAGGCCCTCTCGAAGGCACCAAGAATAAAATCAAGATATGCAGAGGAAAGTCTATGGTTACAGAGATATGGAATTCTTCAAACTGAAAATAATGGCCCTCATGAAACGACGTACGCTTTAGTCGGATGAACCTTTTTTTATGTGTTGACAAGCATACCTCCAATAGCAGAGAATAAAAGGAACCCATTTTTTTTACGGTGATCCGGCGGGTTATGGGTTATGTTGAGATAATGAATATCATCGGTAATGGATGTGACGGGTAAGGCATTACTATTGATGAATGCACACGGAACATATCTTCATGGAAACACTTGATTTATTGAATTTTAAACGAAACTGGAGACTATGTTATGGATTTTCTGGATTAGCTTCATGCCCTTGCAGCAAGAATGAGTAAACAGATATTTTTTCAGCCCCCGGAGTGACAATGGGGAAAAGTGAATTCCTACCACCTGTGAAGGAGGACAATATGAAGATCTTAAAGACAGTGATGCTTGTGATTGGTCTACTTTTAGTGCCGGTTTATGCCCTTTCCGCGAATCTCGGCTATATGCGCATAAGCCTGATGGAAGGCGACGTCCAGATAAAAACGACTGACGCGGGAGACTGGGGTTACGCCTCCATCAATACACCGCTCGCCGAGGGTGACCAGGTTTGGGTCCCTGAGGACGCGCGGGTTGAACTCCAGCTGAACACCGGGACATATATCAGACTCGATCAGAGTTCTGCTCTCCAGATACTGTCGATGGATGAGGATTCTTCCCAGTTTTATCTGACGCAGGGATATGCCTACATTTATTATGGTACCCCGGCGAGGAGGAGGGGGGTCATACAGATCGATACCCCCGATGCGTCAACCCGGGCCTTCGGCAAGGCGATCTTCAGAATCGACATGTCGGAGCAGTACACCGATGTGGCGGTCTACAAGGGATATGTTGAAACGGAGAATAATGTCGGAAATATAAGAATTAACGTAGGACAAATGGTGTCTCTCGGACAGAACACGAACGGAGAGGTTGCTCCGATGGGGCCTTCTGATGAGTGGGAAAGATGGAACGGGATGAGGAATAAGAGGATCTTTGCACGAAGAGGCACCAGTTCCCGTTATCTTCCCGCCGAACTCAGTGCCTATTCTTATGATTTTGATAACAGCGGCAGGTGGGTGCAAGTTCCGAATTACGGCCATGTCTGGACGCCGACGGTCATTGTCGGAGCAAGCTGGTCCCCTTACAGAGACGGCAGATGGATCTGGAGGGGTGGTGATTACGTATGGGTGGGTTCCGAGCCCTGGGGCTGGGCACCCTACCATTACGGCAGATGGAGCTTTGGTGCAAACATAGGCTGGTTCTGGGTTCCGCCTGTTACCAGAGAAGTTTACTGGAGTCCAGGAAACGTCGGCTGGGTCAGGACGGCTGATTATGTGGCATGGGTCCCGCTGGCGCCCGAAGAGATATATTACGGACGCGGCGATTACGGTCGGAACAGCGTAAACATTACCAATGTAAATATCAACCAGGTCAATATTACTAATGTTTATAAAAACGTATATATTGACAATGGAGTGACAGTTGTTAATCGTAACACCTTTAATACGGGCACTCCTGCCATTGTTAATGTCAACAAGAACATCATACGGGAAGAACTATTCGTAAAAAATAATTTCAGTGTCGGCACACATGATATTAAGCCTACGAAGGAGAGTTACTTTGCTTCGACCAAGGAGATTCGGTCGGCTGAACTTCCGCCGAAATCCGTCAGGAACCTACAGGTGGAGGAATTAAAACACTCACGACCGCTTATTAAAGATAGGGATAAATCTGTCTTGAACCCCGGCGTTAAGCCTGCGTCACTGCCGGTGGATACTGTTACTACGCCGAGAACTCCCGGTAAGGGCAAGCCCATGATTAAGGAGATTGAGCCTACCGAGAGAGGAGAGAGACCTGCTGGCCCTGAAGTCGGCCCTGCCGTCAGAGGTCAAAAACGGCAGATTGAGCCTGTTGAGAGGGAGAGACCTGCTGACCCTGAAGTCGGACCTACCGGCAGAGGTCAAAAACGGCAGATTGAGCCTGCCGAGAGGGAGAGACCTGCTGGCCCTGAAGTCGGTCCTACCGGCAGAGGTCAAAAACGGCAGGTTGAGCCTGTTGAGAGGGAGAGACCTGCTGCCCCTGAAGTCGGCCCTACCGGCAGGGGTCAAAAACGGCAGGTTGAGCCTGTTGAGAGGGAGAGGCCTGCCGCCCCTGAGGCCGCCCCTGCCGTCAGAGAACAAAGACAGGAGGTCAGGCCGGAAAAGAGAGAGAGACCTGCCGCCCCTGAGGCCGCCCCTGCCGTCAGAGAACAAAGACAGGAGGTCAGGCCTGCCGAGAGAGAGAGGCCTGCCGCCCCTGAGGCCGCCCCTCCCGTCAGAGAACAAAGACAGGAGGTCAGGCCGGATAAGAAAGGGAAATCCGGGGAACCTGAATGCGGCCCTGGACAGAAAGACGAGAAGAATCCTGGAAAATGCCCATAGAAAGATTAAATGGTGAAAGAAAAAATGGTAGGAGGAATTCGGACCCCCGCCCTACGGATTCGTAGCATTATTTTGGAGAAGTCGGATGATCGGGGATACTGGGTCAGGCTCATCACTACAATTCAGTATTTCGGGCCGACAATTGATCTTTGGAAGACAGGGGAGTAAGAAATTCCCATAATTCGAGCCACAAAAAACCGCTTTCCTCTCAAGGGACGCGGTTTTTTTTGTGAATACAAAAGTGTATCTATATTTAAGCCTGTCCAGAATATTGGAAATATCTTGACCCTTGAAGGCTTAGATCAAGTTCCCTGAAATGATGCCGTCTTTTAGAATACCACTTACTGGGAGTGGTATTCTAAAACTGGATAATAACTTAGTATTATGGCTCAATCATTCACCGACAACATGAGGAGGTACCATGTCATACATTGAGCAGTCATTATCCACCGGAGAAAAAGTTGAGGGTCTTTTCAAACTTCACTGG
>JANMTN010000370.1:0-3883 GCA_031390685.1 Desulfobulbaceae bacterium | reverse complement strand
TCTTTGTAAGCGGATATACCATGGAGATTATCACGAACAAAGAATTAACAGAGGGCGGTCTTGACTTCATCCAGAAGCCATTCCCGTCGAAAGACCTTTTGGCAAAGGAGAGGGAGGTTCTGGACAGATGAATGAAAAAATACTGATCGTCGACGATGAGGAT
This sequence comes from Desulfobulbaceae bacterium, assembly GCA_031390685.1. Classification (GTDB taxonomy): domain Bacteria; phylum Desulfobacterota; class Desulfobulbia; order Desulfobulbales; family Desulfocapsaceae; genus UBA2270. The sequence goes on along the minus strand of JANMTN010000370.1, from coordinate 3,720 downwards.
GCCAATCTCAGGCTGCTCACCCAGTGGCTTATTCCGTTGGGCTATGATATTGAAATTGCCGCAAACGGGGAAGAGGCGGTGCGGAAGGCCAGAGAGAGCCGACCTGACCTGATCATCCTTGATATCATGATGCCGGTCATGGATGGCTACGAGGCCTGCAGGATTTTAAAGGCAGACCCGGAGACCAGGAATATACCGATAATTATGGCGACGGCGCTGTATGAAAGAGATTCAAGATTAAAAGGGCTCTCGGTCTCTGCAAATGATTTTCTTTCCAAGCCCATAGATCAGGCCGAATTAACCATCCGGGTCAAAAACCTTCTCAAGATCAAGGCATATGAAGATTTTATGCTTCGGCATAATCAGACCCTTGAACAGGAGGTGCGGGAAAGAACGCAGGACCTCAAGAACATGAGCGCCGAGATGGTGCTGAAACTGACGACCGCCGCGGAATTTCGTGATACGGACACCGGCGCTCATATTGCGAGGATAGGGTTTTATACCGGCAAGATAGCAGAGGCGATGGGAATGTCGATGGACTTTATTGAGACGATCTCCTTTGCCAGCCCACTGCATGATATCGGCAAGATCGGGATTTCGGACAGCATCCTTTTAAAGCCTGGTTCTCATACACGGGACGAATTTGAGATCATGAAGACGCATGCCGCCATAGGCGGAAAAATCCTCTCGGGCTCAACCTATCCCAGTATCCAGATGGCTGCCTCCATTGCCTTTACTCATCATGAACGGTGGGACGGCGGGGGGTATCCGCGTGGTCTTAGAGGAGAAGAAACACCCCTTGAGGGCAGGATCACCATGCTCGTCGACCATTATGACGCATTGCGGAGTCAAAGGCCCTACAAATCGGCTTTTGACCACCAAAAGACCTTCCAGATTATAACCGAGGGTGATGGCAGGACCATGCCGGAACATTTTGATCCGGCGGTCCTCAGGATCTTCAGGGAAATTGCACCGGTATTTGCAGAGATATTTGATCAGCACCAATAGGGATGAGGTAGGGATGAGGTATATCTCCTCCAAGGCAGTGCGGCTTGATCTTTATGCCACGGCTGAATAGACAGTGCTCCGGATTGCGCGGGAGCTTCATAAAATGAAAAACGGGAGAAGAAAATGATAGAAAAAATGAATGCCGCGATAACACATCCGGGCATGGGGGCCATACCCGGTGCACAGGGTGTAACCTTTCGTGTATGGGCGCCTCATGCCGAAAAGGTTTACGTGGTCGGTTATTTTAATGACTGGAACGAATCTTCTACACCTCTGGCCAGTGAGCAGAACGGTTACTGGTCGATTGAGGTGCCGGACGCAAAACCGGGAGACGAGTATCGATATCTGCTGCACGGTCCTGCGGGCCCGCTCTCCCGCATTGACCCGTATGCCAGAAAGGTGACCAGCTCAATCGGCAACGGGGTTATCTATGAGCAGCAGGCCTTTGATTGGGGGGATGATACCTTCCACATGGCCACGGGGAATGAGCTGGTTATTTATGAGATGCACATCGGCACCTTTAATGTCAAAGAAAAGGGGCATCCGGGCACGTTTGACAGTGCCATCGAAAAATTGCCCTACCTGCAGGAACTGGGTATCAATGCCGTGGAAGTGATGCCCATCGTCGAGTTTGCCGGCGATTTTTCGTGGGGTTACAATCCAGCGCATTCATTTGCGGTCGAAAGCATTTACGGTGGACCGGATGCCTTCAAGCGCTTTGTGAAAGCGGCGCATGAGCAGAATATCGCTGTCATTGTTGATGTCGTTTACAACCATCTTGGTCCAGGCGATCTCGATTTGTGGCAGTTTGACGGCTGGAGCGAAAATGAGAAGGGGGGGATCTACTTTTACAATGATCACCGCTCGCAAACACCCTGGGGCGAGACGCGCCCCGATTATGGCCGGGGCGAAGTCCGTCAATATCTGCGCGATAACGCCTTGATGTGGCTCGAGGAGTGCCACGTTGACGGCCTGCGTTGGGACATGATCATCTATATCAAAAGCGTTGACGGGAATGAAGGAAATCCGGAGAATGACCTTCCCGAGGGCTGGAGCTTGATGCAGTGGATCAATGAAGAAATCCAGCAACGGTTTCCCGGCAAGATCAGCATCGGCGAAAGCATGAGGAATAACCCCTGGATCACCAAAGATGTAGGGGCGGGCGGTGCGGGCTTCAATGCGCAGTGGGATGCCGAGTTTGTGCACCCCATCCGCCAGGCCGTCATTGCCCGTGACGATGCATCCCGTGATTTGGGGGCGGTCAGCAAGGCAATCGAGCATCGCTACGATGAAGACGCCTTCAAGCGGGTCATTTATACGGAGTCGCACGACGAAATTGCCAATGGCCGGGCCCGCGTGCCCGAGGAGATCTGGCCCGGCAAGGTGGACAGCTGGTTTTCGAAGAAGCGCTCCACCCTGGGCGCTGCTCTTGTTCTTACTTCGCCCGGTATCCCGATGCTTTTTCAAGGACAGGAGTTGCTGGAAGATCGCTGGTTCCAGGATACTAATCCGATCGACTGGTCCCGGGTTGAGGACGAGCACGGTATCCTCGGCATGTATCGGGACCTGATTGCCCTCCGGCGCAATCGGTCGGGTGTGACGCGGGGGTTGTGCGGTCAAAACATCCATATCTGTCATTTTGATGACGCCGCCAAGCTTATCGCCTTCCATCGCTGGGACCAGCAAGGGCCGACTGATAGCGTTATGGTGGTGGTGAATATGATGAATCAAAATCGCGATGGGTATGTCATCGGTTTTCCGCGGGCTGGATTGTGGAAGACGCGATTGAACAGTGACTCATATAATTACGGCCCAAATTTTGCAAATCACACAACCCCTGATGTCGAGACCATTGAGGGAACAATCGATGGCCTGCCCTGCTCCGGCAAAATCAGTATCGGGCCATACACGGTGGTGATTTTTTCGCAGGATGAATAAGAATTACGTTTGTGGACATATCCAGGAAGGCCTCTTTCTCTTCAGTCTCAGCGATTCGTGCGTGGCGGCGGCTCGGGGTCTTAATGTCACTTGTCGCTATTGTACCGGAGGTGGATTTAACCGCCTGGCATTGGGAAGAGATAGGTGATTGGTGCTTATTGTGGTAGTATGAGAGATGTTTCAGGGGAATTCTAAAAGTTTTTATGTCAAAAATGGGAAAATAATTTATGGATGAGACAATAAGCAGATCCGAACAGAAGCGAAGATTCAAACGGATAGAAGACGTGGCGGAAGAACTGGCAGCACTCACTGATAAAGATCTGAAGAAGCTTCCAGAAGAGAGTACCGTCCGTGAAGAGATCAAGGCCATTCGCGGACTCAGTGGTGGCGCCCGTAAACGGCAGGTGAAGCATCTATCCAAGATCCTGCGCCAAGGTCTGGAGCTCGATGCCATCTACGATTTTTTGAGCAAGAGAAAAGGGTCGCATCTCAAAGACAAAACGCAGCTTCTTGAGGCGGAACATCTCCGTGACATCTTGATCAATGAGGCCATGGAAGACTATCAGCATTGCCGCTCCCTGCAGATTGAATGGGAGCCTGACTGGAAGAGTGAGATCCTTGGTCCGGTAGTGGCAAAGTATAAGGGCCTGGATGAAGATTCCCTGCGTAAGACTATCTATCAGTATGTGAAGAGCTACAATAAACTCTATTATCGTGAACTGTTCAGGATAGTCAAGGCGGCAATCGATCAGCTTGAGATAAGCCGCCGGATCG
>JANMTN010000210.1:0-28649 GCA_031390685.1 Desulfobulbaceae bacterium | reverse complement strand
CGATTTTCACGGTGCGGGAGCTGATGCGCGGCTTCTCGGCGACGACAGCTTTATGGATAAGTGTCTTTCCGGTTCAGGTGGAATGCCGCTTCGTTTGACGGAACAACAAATCACCGACAAAGTGTGCCTCGCATATAATATCGATGTTTCCGTCTTGAAAGCAAAGTCACAGCAGAGAATTGCCTCGGAGGCACGCGCAGTGGCAGGCTGGCTTGCCCGTGAATCGGAATGCGTTACCCTTTCCGATATTGCTAAGCTTGTGAACCGAGATGTGGGGAGTATCAGTTCATCCGTGCGTCGTTTGACAGATTGCATTCAGGAAGAGCCGGTGTTGGCTCGCCGAATGAGGTCTCTGAAAGCCGAGATTGAAGAAGAAACTTAACAGCTTGGAAGCCTGACCCCGTACTTCCTGACCCCGTACTTCCCGTACTTCCGTACTGTAGATCAATATCTTTCAATGGGTGACCATCCCGATTTCAAGCAGATGGTTGGTGATCTATCCCCAGAAAAAATCAAAAAATGTTCAAAGATAATGCAGGATTACTTGAACGAGTTCGTCCTTATGCTGAAGAGTATCTATGGGCAATATTCTCAACATATCAGGCAATAATTCTCCATATATTGTTGCTTATCCAGATGGGTGAAAAAGATCCTAAGAAATTAAATTGGCATCAAGATGAAGGACTCCGACAATTACTTAATTCTTCTCTTTTAGCAGAGGAGATTGCTCAATTTGATACAATCAAAATTGGAAAAGTCGGTTGGTTGCAAAGAAATTATGAAGCGAAAATCTTACAAGCAATGCAGAAGGTAATTAGTGGTCAGGAATTCGGAGAGGTAGCCCTAAAACAAGCGCAAGAGATGGAAGAAAAAATTCAACTTTTAAAGGAACATACATAATAGGGTAAAATATAAAATTGGGTCAGGTCTTGAAAAATAATCTTTTGAATATTGTCTGGTTACGCTCCACTAACCCGACCTGCGAAACTTTTTTTTGGAACATTTGCCACAATTGGGTATAGTCGAATCAACCGTTTTTATTCAGACAAATCAAAAAGGAGAAAAAAATTATGATCTACCGCAAGTTATTCCGTATGATGACCGCCGGACTGTTTGTTCTTGCCGTTTCAATCCCGGCAATGGCGAGTGACCAGAACGCCCCTGTCGAAAAGGAAATTCAGGCCTTGGATATGACCTGGGGACAAGCTGCCGCCAAGGCCGATGGCAAGACTCTTGACAAACTCCTGGCTGAAGATCTCTATCATGTCCATGCCTCGGGGAACATCGAGACCAAGGCCACTTATATCGATTCCCTGGTCAGCGGCAAAAGGAAACATGAGCCGATTGTCCCGCAAGATGTGAAGGTCCGGGTCTATGGCGATACCGCGGTCAGTACCGGTAAATTCAAAATGGTGGCCTACAAAGAGGGCATGCCCAAACCCATGGTCGATCAGGTCAATGTCTATGTCCATGTCTGGCGGAAAACCCCAATGGGATGGCAGCTGATGCTCCACCAGGCCACGGCCGAAGGCGGCATGAAGATGCCCGGCATGGACCACGGTACCATGACCCCTGGGAGTATGGACCACGGCGGGATGACTCCGGGCAAGTAAAACCGCTGCGGAGATTGTGGTTGTACGGGGGAAGAGTGATCTTCCCCCTTTTTTTTTAGAAAAAAGATATTTGGTAAAACAACAAATATCTTTTACTTCTCTATCTGCTTGCGATAGCATTCAACAGTATCAAGAAACAAAGTCGTCACCGACAGGTAACGCTTCTCGTCTCAAGAAAATCCAATCTATCATTCATTGCCATCCAGCTCATTTCCATTTTCAAGAAAGGATTGCATTATGGTCGATGCCACGAAAAAAAAATCAAGAGTTTTTTTCATCAGGCACTTCCTGCCTTTGATCCTTACCTAACAAAAAATGCGATAAAAAAGGCGCTACCTGATGGTCACGTCACACCTGGGCGCTTATCCCCATTCGGGGCTGCCTCAAGCCTCCACAGACAGAGAAATAAATATCGGACACCTTCAAAAATTGCCATCTTTGTCCAATATCGGCGTTGTTCAAAAAATTTATCTGCCTCAGTCGGAAAGTCCATTTGCGACTGAGGCAGAACTGTCCGTCGTCTTTTTAAATTCCCTCTGTTTCCAGAGCAGATAGATCGCCGGATAGATGAGCAGTTCGAGAATGGTTGAGGTGCCGATCCCTCCCACCATGGGCGCGGCTATTCTTTTCATCACATCGGAACCGGTGCCGGTGCTGAACATGATGGGAACCAGGCCGAGCAGCATGGCGCCCACCAGCATGAGCTTGGGACGAATCCTTTTTACCGCTCCGTACATGATCGCCTCTTTCAGATCATCGAGGGTCTGCATTTTCCCCGCTTTTTCCCATTTGGCGTGGGCAAGATCGAGATAGAGGAGCATGACCACCCCGGTCTCCGCGTCAATCCCGGCCAGGGCGATGATCCCCACCCAGACCGCAATGCTCATGTTGTAGCCGAGGATGTACAACAGCCAGAAGGAGCCGACCAGCGAGAAGGGCACGGCCAGCAGGACAATCGCCGTCTTGACCACCGACTTGGTGTTGAGAAAGATGAGGACGAAGATGACCAGCAGGGTGAGCGGGATAACGAGCTTCAGCCTTTCATGGGTCTTCACCAGATGCTCGTATTCTCCGCTCCACTCCAGACGGTAACCCTCGGGAATCTTCAGCGAGGCCACCCGCTGTTTGGCCTCGTCCACAAAGCCTCCCACATCCCGGCCGGAAAAATCAATGTACACATAGGAGGCCAGGAGACCGGCCTCGCTCTTGATCATGGGCGGCCCCTTGACGGTCTGGATGTCGGTGAGGGCGCCCAGGGGCACCTGGAGAAGATTACCGGTGGACGGGGGAGCGGACTGGACCGAAGACATGCCGCCCGGCGTCGGCGCCGCCATGGCCGCGGGCACGGGAACCAGCACCCTTTTCAACTGTTCCACGTCGCCCCGCAACTCCCGGGCATAGCGGACGTTCACCGGATAGCGCTCTCTGCCCTCCACGGTCACGGTGAGGTTCATACCGCCGATTGCCGACTGGATAACTTCCTGCACTTCATCCACGGACAGACCGTAGCGGGCCACTTCCTCCCTTTTGATGGTGAGATCGAGAAAATAGCCGGTGGTCACCCGCTCGGCATAGACACTCCTGAGTCCGGACATACCGTTGAGCCGGGCCTCGATGGCGGTTCCCAGCCGCTCAAGTTCTTCAAGGCGCGGGCCCATGACCTTGATCCCCACCGGAGTCCTGATGCCGGTTGAAAGCATGTCGATCCGGGCCTTGATCGGCATGGTAAAGGAGTTGGCCACCCCCGGGATGGAAAGGGCGTCGTTCATCTCGTTTTTCAGGGCCTCAACCGTCATCCCCGGTCGCCATTCCGACTCGGGTTTGAGATTGATCACGGTTTCAAACATCTCCATGGGTGCCGGGTCCGTGGCCGTTTCCGCCCTGCCAGCCTTGCCGAAGACCTGGGCCACTTCGGGAATCTCCTTCAAAATCCGATCCTGGAGCTGCAGAAGCTTTGAGACCTCCGCGATGGAGGCACCCGGAGAGGTCACCGGCATATAAAAAAGCGCGCCTTCGTACAGAGGCGGCATGAACTCGGTACCGAGCCTCAGGAAAGGATAGACGCTTACGGCCATGATGATGAGCGCGGCAACGATTACCGTCCGTTTGAAGCGGAGGACAAAGCGCACAATAGGTTCATAGAGCCGATGGAGAAAGATACTGACGGGATTTTTCTCCTCGGGCATGATCTTGCCCCGAATGAAAAGGGTCATCAGGACCGGGGTCAGGGTGATGGCGAGAAAGGCCGAGAACAGCATGGCAAAGGTCTTGGTGTAGGCCAGGGGTTTGAACAGTCGCCCGGCCTGCGCCTGCAGGGTAAAGACCGGCAGAAAGGCCACGGTGATCACCAGCAGGGAGAAGAAGAGGGATGGCCCCACCTCCTTGGCCGCCTCAATGATCACCTCGGTGCGATTGCCCGGTCTGCCCGCAATCTCCCACTCTTCCAGCTTTTTATGGGCGTTTTCGACCATGATGATCGAGGCGTCCACCATGGCCCCGATGGCGATGGCGATGCCGCTCAGGCTCATGATGTTCGCCGTCACCCCCAGATAGTACATGCAGATAAATGAGATGATGATCGCAATGGGCAGGGTGAAAATAACCACCAGGGCGCTGGGCAGATGGAAAAGGAACACCAGGCAGACCACACTTACCGCCAGGGAAATCTTGATCAGCTCTTCGGTGAGCGTGTCGATGGACCGGTGGATAAGATCCGAGCGGTCGTAGGTGACAACAAGCTTCACCCCCTCGGGCAAACTCGGCTCGACGTTTTCTCTGATCTTTTCCTTGACCCGCTCAATGACCTTGAGGACATTCTCGCCGAACCGGACCACCACGATCCCGCCAGTCACCTCGCCCCGCCCGTCAAGCTCGGCAAGTCCGCGCCTGATCTCGGGCCCGAGCTGAATGCTGGCAACGTCCTTGAGATATACGGGGGTTCCCCTGCCGTTGCCGCCCACCGCTATACTCTCCAGGTCTTTGATCCCTTTGAGATATCCGCGACCGCGCACCATATACTCGACCCCGGAGAATTCGAGCACCCTGCCCTCCACGTCTTTATTGCTCTTACGGATGGCATCCATGACCATGGTGATGGACAGGTTGTAGGCCTGGAGGCGGTTGGGATCGATGCTCACCTGATACTGGCGCACGAAGCCGCCGATGCTGGCGACCTGGGAGACTCCCGGCACGCTTTCCAGGGCCAGCTTGATGTTCCAGTCCTGAATGGAACGGAGCTCGGCAAGATTGTGCCCGCCGGTCTCATCCACCAGGGCATAGGAAAATCCCCAGCCGACACTGGTGGCATCCGGTCCCAGCACCGGATTCACCCCGGCGGGAAGCTTGTTCTTCACCGCCTGGAGATATTCAAGCACCCGGCTCCTGGCCCAGTAGATATCGGTCCCCTCGTCGAAAATGGCATAGATAAAAGAGGTGCCGAAAAAGGAGAACCCGCGCACCACCTTCACCTTGGGCGCGGCAAGCAAGGTTGAGGTGATCGGGTAGGTGATCTGGTCCTCGATGAGGTCGGGGCTGCGTCCTTCCCATTCGGTGAAGATGATGACCTGGGTATCGCTCAGATCGGGGATCGCATCAAGAGGCGTGTTACGGATCGCCCAGATCCCCCAGCCGGTGAGGGCAGACACCAGCAGAAAGATAAAGAACCGGTTGCGGGCGCTGAAATCGATGACACGGGCGATCATTACTTCACCACGCCCTTGAGACGCGCTTCGGAATCAATAAGGAAGGTGGCGGCCGAGGCCACTTTTTCCCCGGCCTGCAAACCGCTGAGGATCTCCGCCATCCCCTCGGCCTTGACGCCGACGCCGACCTCACGCGGCTCAAAATAGCCATCGCCCTTGTCCACATAAACGAGCTGCCGAACACCGGTGTTGATCACCGCATCCTCAGGAACAACGAGCCTGCGGCCCAGGTCCACCTTCACCGCCACATTGGCAAACATCTGGGGTTTCAGGACTTCATCCTGATTATCCAGGGTAAAACGGATCTTGGCCGTTCTCGTCTCGCCGGCAAGAAGCGGGGACACATATTCGATGGTGGAAACAAACACCCTGCCCGGCAGGGAATCCAGTATAATTTCCGCCTGCTGCCCGGTCCTGACAAGCGCCAGTTCATGCTCGTAGATATCGGACACCACCCAGACCGTGGAGATATCCACCAGGTCAAAAAGCTTCTCGCCAGACTGCACCTTCATGCCCTGCACCGCCAATTTCTGCACCACATACCCGCTCACCGGGCTGAATAGGGACAAGGTCCGCAATGGAGAACCTGTCTCCTCGATCTTGCGAATCTGCGCCTCGGTGATATCCCAGAATTTCAGGCGCTGCCGGGCGGCCTGGCGCATGGCCTCGGCATCCTGCGCCAGCATCCTGTTCAGGGCAGAGGGTTCCTCGGCTCCGGCGGGAGCAGCACCCGGCCGCGACCACTTGAGGATATTGAGGTATTCCTGCTGGCCGGCAACCAGTTCCGGGCTGTAGATCTCGGCGAGCACTTCGCCTTTTTTCACATATCTGCCGGTGTAGTCAACCCGGAGGTTTTCGATCCAGCCCTCGATCTTGGTGTTGACCGTGGCGATTTTTCTTTCGTCATATTCAACACGGCCCACGGTCCTGATCGTTCTGTTCAGGGCTTTTTCCGCGGCCACTGTGGTTTTCACCCCGATGAACCGCTGTCCGGCCTCGGGGATCTCAATGGTCAGAGGTTCTTCCGGTAAAGCTGCGCCGCTTTCCGCTTCCCCGGGGTTTCCAGGGGAAGCATCCGCTGCTTGCGGCAGGACAGGGGTGCCGCCGTGTCCCTGGTGTTCTGACGAGGCCGCCTGATCCTGTTTTTCCTGTTTTTCTTGTTCAACCTGCTCCGACTGTTCCTGAGCCATTTTACGAAAAATCCCACCGCCCTTGCCGGAAAGTCCGAAAAAGAGGACCGCGGCAATACAAAGGAAAAGGGTCACCATGATCATGCTGGTCTTTTTGTTCATTGTTGCCCTTCCTCCGTGTGAGAATCAGTCATCCCAGTTAAGGCCTCCAACCTGGCCCTTGCCTTCTCCCGCTCCACCTGCTGCCCCCAATAGGAGGTCTCAATATCAGTAATGGTTTTAACCCGGGAGATCACGGTCAAGGCATCGGTTTTCCCTGTGGCGTACGAGGCCAGGGTCGACTGAAAGTCCTGATGGGTCTTCTGGTTGAGGCCTTGCCGGTAGAGCTCCATCAGCCGCTCTGTAGTCTGCAGCATGGCATAATTCTCGCGGATGGCAGAGGAAAGGCGCAGCCTGACTGCCTGCAGCTCATTTTTCGCCTCACTCAGGGACGCCTCGGCTTCATGGACAGCTGGTCGCTGTTTGGTGGTGTAATAGAGGGGGATGTTGACAGTGGTGGTCAGGCTCCACATATCCTCGAAGGCCTGACCCTTCAGGCCATAATTGCCGGTGACGGTAACATCAGGATAATACTCCCTCTCGGCGACCCGCACCTTGGCATCAAGCGAGGCCACCATCCGCTCTCTGGCCTTGACCTCCGGGGAGTTCTCATAGGCCGCGGCAATCAGTTCGGGCAGGGCCTGGGGATACGGGACAAATACTGGCGCCACCGGCCTGGCCATAGGCGCATCCTGCTCCCTCCCCACCGTCGAGTTCAGCTGAGCCTCCAGGGTCTGGATCTTCTGTTTCAGCATCTCTTCCCGCTCAAGCAGCATGTACTTCTCGGTTTGCGCCATAAGGACATCCTGCTGCATGCCTCCCCCGGCGGCATACCGTGCCAGGGCTGCGTCTTCAACCTGGTGAAGGATAACGCCCTTCTCCCTGATCAGATCCATACTCTGGTGGGCAAGAAACAGATCATAGTAAAGTTCCTTGATCATGGCGATTGTCCGCAGCTGCACCGCTTTAGCCGAGGCGGAATAGCTTTCTTCCTCACTGGCCGCCACTTTTCCCTTCAAGGCCCGCTTACCCGGGAAAAAGAACTGCTGGGAAGCGGAAAACATAAACTGGGAATCATACTCCTCATTAAAGGTGAGACGATTTGTCCCCGCATTCTGGTAGCCGGCCATGACCATCGGATCCGGTAGACTCATCGTCTGGGGGATCCGAAAGCCGGAGGCCAAGGCCTTGGCGCGGGCGGCCTGGATCTCGGGTCCGGCTTGCAAGGCCTCTTCAATGAGGTCCTGCAGCTGGAGTTCCCCAGCCCAAACCGCTGCCTGCGGGACAAAGAGAAGAAGCCCGGCGCCACACAAGGCAAATAATCGTTTCATCACCCCGGAACCATCTCCCATGAGCATTCCTCCCCCATTTTCACCCCAGAGACTATTGCACATCCACGCTGAACTTGGTCGACGATTTTTTGCCGCCGCGCACGATCTTCACCACGATATTCCAGGGACCAGCCATGGAATAATTCAATTTCCCCTGATAGGTACTTCCCTTCAAGGTCAGGACTTCGCTGTAATTCATTGCCGGCATTCCCGGCATGGCGGGCATGGAATAGTCCATCTTCACCTCAGCATCTGTTACCTCCTTGCCGGCGGGGTCTTTCACGGTTACGGTTGCCCCGTTCTCTCCCATCACCGCCGGATTTTTGTCCATTTTTACCATAATGGTCAGATCGCCTGCCTTTTTCTGGATCTCATAGTCCTTGGCCCAGACAATCCCGGCACTCAGCAGAAGAATGAAGGTAAACATCACTATTTTTTTCATTTGTTTCTCCTCGTGTTGCGTATCCCTATACTGGGCACGTTTTACTAAAGAATCCAGGGGAATGAGCTGATGTCAACAAAATTCCGCCCTGGCGCTTGCAACAAATACGGCAAAAAAGGAGCCAAGCCCCGGCAAAACAGAAGGTTTGAACTTATAGACAGCTCAAGGCGGTTGTCCGCTTTTACGCTTATCAACGGTACATTCAATCCATAAATACCTTTTTCAAAGGTATTTCTTTTCAATGGTATTTGTCAAATCAGAGGGAAAAAGGCTCCTCGCTGTTTCAAGTGGGTAAGCCCAAATTAAGTTTTCCCCCAATGAGGTAGATCATGGCAATTAAATTCTTTGTTGTTCGGTAGTCGCGAGCTTTGGCTTTGGCCGCTTGGATTAAGCTGTTGATGCCTCCGATTATGCTGTTGTTAATTTGGGACTTGAACCATTGAAGAACACCGTCCCAACGGCGCTTTATGGTGCAGGCACCTTCTTTGGTTCTAATCGGCTATGTGTCGCCCAGAAGTACCATGTCTTCAGGAAGGCTTCGGCTGTCTCGGGCGATTGATTGAACAGTTCTTGAAAGTTCAGACGGATGTAGTAGGCACGGCTTGTTTTCAGATTGAGTTTTTTGACAGTAAGTTTTTAAATGCTACCAATTTTTTAATCATCATTTCCAAGGTGGCCTACAATCCGATAAGTGACCTGGCTGCCCAGTCCAGAAGCGAAGCGGGAAAGAAGCCAATTCCAACCACACCAATGATGGAAAGAGTCAACGCAGCTGTTAAACCAGGGGAATAGGACAGAACAATTATTTCCTCCGCTTCTTCCATATACATATAGCGAATCAGGCGCAGGTAAAAATAGGCGGAGATGGCGCTGAAAATAACAGCCAAGATAACCGTCCAGGTATAGCCGGCAGCAAGAGCTACCTTTAGCAGGTAAAACTTGCCAATAAATCCAGCAGTTGGCGGAATACCGGTCAGGGAAAACATAAAGATCAGCATAAGCAGAGCTGCCACAGGATTGGACTTGGCCAGCCCTTTGTAGTCATCAAGTGACTCTCTCCGGTTCCCTTTTGAGCAGAGGAGAATGACGATAGCAAAGGCACCCATATTCATAAAACAATAGATGAACAGATAGCTCATGGTGGCAGAGTATCCCTCGCTGGTACCGGCCAGGATACCAAGAAGGGCATAACCGACATGAGCGATTGATGAATAGGCAAGCATGCGCTTAATGTTCTGCTGAGAGAGAGCGATAATATTACCGACTGCCATGGAAAGCAGGGCGATTAACGCAATAATCGTTCCCCATTGATCCTGTGAATCTGGAAACGCCGTTATAAGAAAACGACCCAAAACGGCAAAACCGGCTGCTTTTGGCGCAACAGACATAAAAGAGGTGATAGCAGTTGGCGCTCCTTGATAAATGTCTGGTGTCCAGAAATGAAATGGCGCTGCACCCACTTTGAAACAGAAACCACAGAGAACCAGTGCAAACCCGGTCAGCAGGGCCGGATTTGTCAGGATCCCTGCCTCTGTACAGTATCTGGCGATACCGGCAAGGTCGGTGGTACCGGTCATACCGTAGAGCAGAGAGATACCAAAAAGTAAAAGAGCCGAAGAAAAACCGCCCATGAGAAAATATTTTAGCGATGCCTCATTGGCTCGCGGGTCATTTTTCAACAGTCCGACCAGGCAGTAGATAGAAAGGGCCATGAGCTCAAGACCCAGATAAACAACGATGAGATCACCGGCTGAAACCATGATCATCATACCGACAACTGAGAAAAGCATGAGGCTGTAATATTCTCCCTGGCTGATTTTTTCTACCTTCAGGTATTGCCCGGACAAGAGCGCGGTCATGAGCAAACCGAGTAGGCAGATCACCTTGAAGAAGATCGCATAAGGGTCAACGATAAACATGGTGCCGAAGGTAACTGCCGGTTTCTGGTTGAAAAGAAGAGCAATTATTCCAATAGCAGCCAGCAGGGTAAGCCTAGAGAGCAGCTCTCTGTTTCGTGGATAGAAAAGATCGACAAAGATGAGAATGATGGCCATGCAGACAAGCAGTATCTCAGGCATGATTGGGTTAAGTGCAGGCATGGTAAATGTCATGTTCATGTTCATGGTGAATCCTTCTATTGCTTAATCCTTAGAGGTACCCTGGAAAGGTGTAAAATTTACCAGCACCCTGGGCAACCGAGTTTGCAAAGAGACTCCGTTCGCCCATTCCAGGTTTCTCCCATAGTAAGGGGGTTATCTATGAGGAAGGTCCTGAATGGACAACCACAAGGGACTGGTAAATTTTCACAGTTCGGCGTTATGCAAAAAAATATCCTTGGCACACCAATCATCTTCTGCTAATGGCTGATTTTGTGCCCATACTGGGCACCATGGACGGCGGCATCGACAGCATGTCCAGCAGCAAACTGCACTCCACTGGCTACGCCTTCCGGGTTTCCGGTAACCTGTTCCAGCAGATGGGCCACGGAAACATGCATGTAGCTCAACATAGTGTTTGGAAACAGACCAATCCAGAAAACAAGTATGACCATGGGTAAGAAGGTAATAATCTCGCGTGTATCCAGCCTCTTGATACCATCCCACCTGGTGTTAACGGCGTTGAAAAAGATGCGCTGGTAGAGCCACAGCATATACCAGGCGCCGAGGATCAAACCACTTGCGGCAATGAACGCCACCCAGGGTCTGGTCATAAAGCTGCCAAGCAGAATGAGAAACTCGCCAACAAAACCGCTGGTGCCCGGTAGTCCCACAGAAGCCAGGGTGAACAGCAGGAAGAACGAGGCAAACACCGGCATCCTGGAGGCAAGGCCGCCGTAATCACTTATTACCCTGGTGTGGGTGCGTTCGTAGATCATACCTATTCCAAGAAAGAGTGCGCCCGTGACAACACCGTGATTTATCATTTGCAGGATGCCACCTTCAACTGATTGCGTGTTAAGAGCAAAAATTCCCAGAGTGACAAAACCCATATGACTTACCGAGCTGTAAGCAATGAGTCGTTTGAGATCAGTCTGGGCCAAACAGATAATACCACCGTACACAATGCCGATAAGCGAGAGGACAATCATGGGTATCATCATTGCGGATGTGGCATCGGGAAGTATAGGCATGGAAAAACGCAGGAAGCCATAGGCCCCCATTTTAATAAGGATTGCAGCCAGGACAACAGAGCCTGCGGCGGGCGCTTCAGTATGGGCATCAGGCAGCCAGGTGTGGACCGGCCACATGGGCACCTTGACGGCAAAGGCGGCAAAAAATCCCCAGAAGAGCATAAGTTGTAGCTTGATTGGATAGCTCTGTTCGGCCAGGGCCAGAATATCAAAGGTGTTTCCACCTTTCATATAGAGGATAATAATGCCGACCAGCATCAAGAGACTTCCGACCAGGGTGTAGAGAAAAAACTTGGTCGCTGCATAGATGCGATTGGGGCCTCCCCAGACACCGATAAGCAGGAACATGGGAATGAGCATGGCCTCCCAGAAGATATAAAAGAGGAAAAAATCAAGGGCGCAGAAAACGCCAATCATTGCTCCTTCAAGAAGCAGCAGAGAGATAAAAAACTCTTTCACCTTTGTCTGAATTGAATTCCAGGATACCAGGACACAGAGAATTGTGATCAGTGCGGAAAGCAGGACAAAGAGTATAGAGATACCGTCAAGACCTAAATAATACTCGATATTAAAAAGACTTATCCAATTGTGTCTTTCCACGAACTGCATATGGTGTGTTGTTTTATCAAAAGAAAACCAGAGTGGTAGAGTAAAGACAAACTCAAGCAGACTGATAACAAGCGCTACAACCCTGATGTTTTTCACGTTTTCTTTACTGATCCCTAACAGGATCACCCCGCCAAGAACAGGGAAAAAGATCAATAAACTGAGAATTGGGATTGTCATATCAGGACCTCGCGTACATCAGGATAAGAATGAACACAACTCCACCACCCATATAGGCGAGGTAATGTGATACTAAACCGTCCTGAACTTTTCTCATGATGCCACTGACCCGGCCGATAATCCTGGGGATACCATTGACAATGGTATCGATAAGAGCGATATCAAAGAAGTTCAAAATGACATAACGGCTGAAACTGAGCATGGATTTGATGATTGAGGCCTCATAGATTTCATCCACATAATATTTATTCAGAGAGAGTTTATAAAATTTTGGATATCTGTCCCGAATTTTCTGCGGCAATTCAGGCGTTTTCAGGTACATCTTCCAGGCCAGGAAAATACCGAAGGCTCCAGCACAGACCGAGATGATCATCAAAATAATTTCTGTTGCATGAGATGGAAGAACTTGGGGATGGCCGAGCACCGGCTCAAGGAAGTGTCCCCAATTCGCGTTACCACCGAGAACGGCCGGGATACCGAACATACCAGCACCGACAGCACCGACAGCCAGCAGCATCAGAGGCACGGTGACAACCTTCGGTGATTCACGCAGATGATCTTTCTGTTTCTGAGTGCCTCTGAATTCACCGTGGAAAATAAGAAAGAAGAGACGGAAGGAGTAAAAGGCGGTGATGCCGGCGACCAGAGTGCCAATAAACCATGCAAATTTACCGGCACCCACAGGGGAGACAAAGGCCATAGCCAGGATCTCATCTTTGGAGAAGAAGCCGGCAAATCCTGGTACACCAGAGATTGAGAGAGAGGCGAGCAGAAATGTCCAGTAGGTGATGGGCATATATTTTTTCAGCCCTCCCATATATTTCACATCCTGCTCATGGTGCATAGCCAAAATAATGGAACCACAGCCCAAAAAGAGCAGGGCTTTGAAGTAGGCATGGGTGAATAGATGAAAGACTCCGGCACTGTATGCCCCCACTCCACATGCAATAAACATATAGGCGAGTTGTGAAATTGTGGAATAAGCAACCACCCGCTTGATATCTGTCTGGGTTAGGGCAATGGTAGCTGCAAACAGACAGGTAATGCTTCCAACAATGGTGATCACATTGAGAGCGGTCATCGACAGCTCAAAAATCGGGTTACATCTGGCCACCAGGAAGACACCGGCTGTTACCATGGTGGCCGCATGGATCAGGGCACTGACAGGTGTAGGTCCTTCCATGGCATCAGGTAGCCAAACGTGCAGAGGAAGCTGGGCTGACTTACCCATGGCCCCGCAAAAGAGGAGAAGGGCTATGGCTGTCGGTAAGTTAAGCGTAACCCCAAGCATGGTAAATGTCTGGTTCGCTATCTGATCAACATGTGCGAAAATCGGCTCATAGTGGAGGGTGCCGAATGAAGCATAAATAAGAAAAAGCCCGAGGATAAAACCAAAATCACCAATGCGGTTGACGATAAAAGCCTTCTTCCCAGCGTCTGCCGCGGAGACCTTTTCGTAATAGAAACCGATCAAAAGATAGGAGGAGAGGCCCACCGCCTCCCAGCCGAAAAAGAGCTGTAAAAAGTTGTTTCCCAGAACCAGCATCAGCATGGAGAAAGTAAACAGGCTCAGGTATGAGAAGAAGCGATAATACCCGGCTTCTCCCTTCATATAGCCTACCGAATAGATATGCACCAGTGAACTGATGGATGTGACGACAATGAGCATCACCGATGTCAACTCATCAAGAAGAAAGCCCACCGATACCGTCATCGCTCCTGAAGAGATCCATGTGTACAAATCCATATTGACGTGATGCCCGTTCTTGACCTGAAAAAATGCGTAGATGGAACAGCTTAAGGAGATAAGAACCGTAACGATGGGTAACCAGTGACTGCGTACACCCAGACGTTTGCCAAAAAGAAAGGTAAAGGCAAACGAGAAAAGCGGCAAAAAAGGAATAAGAAGTAAGTAAGTTGGCATAACTATCCCTTTAGCTCGTTGATATGATCGACATAAACTGTTTTTTTGTTACGAAAGAGCACGATAACCAGACCTAGGCCGATGGCAGCTTCAGCCGCGGCAACGGTTATGATAAAAAAGGTGAAGGTGTGTCCTCGAAGACTATCAAGATAGTGACTCATGGCGACCAGATTGAGGTTTACGGCGTTCAACATTAACTCAAGGGATAAAAACATTATGATAATGTTGCGCCTGACCAGAAAGCCATAGATCCCAACGGAGAAGAGGATGGCCGCCAAGACCATATACCATGATAATGGTATCATTTTTTCACCTCGCATGTACCTGTAGAGGAGTCGTCCGATACGTCATTATCCGCCACCTCTTTATCGTTTCGCGCCAGGACAAGGCCGCCGATCACAGCAACAAGCAGAATCAGGCCGGCAACTTCAAAAGGCAGGATAAAGGTTGAATACAGCTCCAGGCCCATGGCCTTGGTATGGGTGAGTTGTTCGATTCGTTCGACAGGATAGTTTCCTTTTGCTCCCAGCTTAAAAGATGGGATAATGGCAAGAAGACAGAACCCTATACAGAGACTGACCACCGTTAACAACCGATGATTGGCGATAAATCGCTCTACCTTGATCTCCTGTCTTAAATTGACCAGGAAGAGGACAAAAAGATAGAGTACCAGGATGGCCCCTGCGTAGACGATAATCTGTATAGCGGCAAGAAACTCCGCATTCAAAAGAAGATAGAGCCCGGCCATATGAAAGAAGAGCACCAGTACCGAGAGTATGCTATAAACGGGATTTTTAAAGCGTACTGTCAGAAGAGCAGTACTTACAATAACGAGAGCGCAGTAGAAAAATAAGAGCTGGTTAAGCATTATCTGCCTCCGTATGCGTTGTGAGTCCACTCTCTTGTTGCTGCCGTACCTTGGTACCGACAAATTGTCCCTCAATGGTCCAGTCATCCGGGACGTTTATCCTCTTTGAAGCGGGAAGCGTTGATTCCTCAGCTCCTCTCGGCCGCCAGAAGGGATTGACGTACGTTTCGTCATACCCTGACTGGTCAAGAAAACGATCCCAGTTCCCAAGGAGTGTTTCTTTGTCAAAGAAGATTGCCTCACGTTCATAGGAGGCATATTCAAAAATCTCGGTCATGGTTATGGCGCCAACCGGACAGACTTCGACACAATAGGCGCAAAAGACGCAACGGAGGACCTCAATGGAGTACTGATCGACGAAACGTTTTCCATTCACTCCATCATGGTAGTTTATTTGAATACAGCGGGATGGACAGACGGTTGCGCAACGCATACAGCCAACACATTTTGATGCATTGGTCAGAGGATCACGGACCAATGCATGCTGTCCTCTAAAACCCGGATACATGGGAGGCTTTTCTTGCGGATACTGCCGGGTAATGGGGGGCGAAAACAGCTTGCGCAAGGTCAATGCCAATCCCTGCAGGATTTCAATCTGCAGGATGGTTTCAAGCAGATTTCTTTTTGGTTTATATTGAACTTTCATAGCTTATATTTCCATGCAATCAATGACCAAGAACCTTGAATAAGCCGGTCAGGAAGATATTGAGCAAGGCCAGAGGGATGAGAAGTTTCCAGCCCAGAGCCATTAACTGGTCATACCGGTATCTCGGCAGGGTGGCCCGGATCCAGATAAAGAGAAACAGGAAGCCGTAAACCTTCAGGATAAACCAGAAGGGCGGAAAAAACGGAATCGCAAACGGTCCGTTCCAGCCGCCTAAAAAACAGACGGTGCCGATGGAGGCCATAACCATCATGCCTATATATTCAGCCATGAAGAACATGGCGTAACGCATACCGGAATATTCAGTGATATATCCTGAAACAAGTTCGGTTTCCGCTTCCGGCAAATCAAAAGGAACGCGGTTGGTTTCCGCCAGCATGGCAATAAAAAAGACAAAGAAACCGATAATTTGCGGAAAGAGATAAATAGAGAAAAGAGATGTGCCCTGCGCTGCCACGATTTCACTGAGGTTGAGCGATTTAGACAACATCATGACCCCGACGAGACTCAGTCCCATGGGAATTTCATAGCTGATAACCTGGGCCATGGAGCGCATTCCACCCAGAAAGGTATATTTTGAGTTTGAGGCCCAACCAGCCAGGATAATACCGTAACTGGCAAGCGAGCTCATGGCGAAAATAAAGAGAAGCCCGATGTTGATGTCAGCCAAAACCCAGCCTTTGGCAAAGGGCACGACCGCAAGCGATACGAGCATGGTCACCAGACAGATAATGGGGGCGGCAATAAAGAGCGGTTTGTCCGCCTGTGCAGGGATAATATCCTCTTTGAAAAAACTCTTTATTCCATCAG
Source organism: Desulfobulbaceae bacterium (assembly GCA_031390685.1). GTDB lineage: Bacteria > Desulfobacterota > Desulfobulbia > Desulfobulbales > Desulfocapsaceae > UBA2270. The sequence continues at coordinate 12,151 of JANMTN010000210.1, read as the reverse complement.
CAATAGGCTGCAGAAGGCCATGCCAGCCAACACGCATCGGCCCCATCCTTACCTGCATATGGCCGATAATCTTTCTCTCAAAATAAGTGACATAAGCTACATGCAGCAGGACAATAGCCATGAGAACGGCGATTTGGAGTACTAATATTAAAATCTGCATAATTTCACCAGCGGAAGACAACGTTCATGATTCTCAATCTGCCAAATCCAAGAGTCCAGAGTCATCATCGCCGATATCGTCAGAACCTATGAGATGATTGTTATAAACTAAGTTTCGAAGTTGATGGTGAACCAGATTGATTTCACTCGCGGAGTTCTCAAAATATCCCTGAAAGTATGAGCCAATCTGACTGTTCTCTTCCGGTATGGATCGTAAATCTACGATGTGGCCACTCATGAGTTTTTCTCCAGCAAAAGGGGTTACCTGTCACATTCTCCCAATACCACATCGAGCGTTCCGATAATGGCAATCAGATCGGCGATCATCACTCCTTTACCAATGGTGGCCAAGGCCCCGATATGAAGAAAAGAAGGAGAACGGATATGCATGCGATATGGCTTGCCCATGCCGTCACTGATAAAATAGAATCCGAGCTCACCTTTCGGGACCTCGGTTGCTACATAAACATCTCCTTCCATATACACATCACGGTTTTCGATTAATTTGATCAGCCCATGTTGTGCCGGCGTGTCAATTTCTAATTTTCTACCGGGTTTTACCGGCATAACAAGATCCGGCGCATCTCTTCCCAGGATGGGGCCGGGTGGCAGTTTTTCAATACACTGTTTGAGGATATAATTGGATTGCCTGAGTTCTTCCATCCGGCAGCGATATCTGGCGTATGTGTCGCCGGTCTCACCAAGAGGAATTTCAAAATCCATCTGATCATAGGCCGCGTAGGGCATATGTTTGCGGATGTCGTAATCAACACCTGACCCTCGAAGCGAGGCACCGGTCAGACAGAGATCGACTGCTTTCTCAGCCGATACCTGGCCGACACCAATGGTCCGCTTGAGCCAAATACGATTTGTGTCAATCAAGGTTTCATACTCTTCAATACGGGCAGGAAACTCATCAACAAACCGTTCCAGCTTTATCATGATGGAGTGGGTGACATCCTGTCTGACACCTCCAAGGCGTGCATAGGTATTTGTCAATCTGGACCCGCAGAGTTCGGCAAAAATTTCCAGCAGGACTTCACGCTCTCTGAAGCAGTAAAGAAAGACGGTCATGGCTCCGATATCAAGGGCGTGGGTGGCCAGCCAGAGGAGGTGACTCGTAATCCGAGACATTTCACAGACCATGACCCGGATGAATTGGGCCCGTCGCGGAACCTCTATAGCCAACAGTTTCTCAACCGCTTCGCAGTAGCCGACATTATTGGCCATAGCCGCGATATAATCCAGACGGTCTGTGAGGATAAGATTTTGAGCATAGGTTCGATGTTCCGCCAGCTTTTCAAAACCCCGGTGCAGATAACCGACCTGGGGATCACAATCCAAAATCGTCTCGCCATCAAGTTCGAGATCTACCCGCAAAACACCATGGGTGGCAGGATGCTGGGGGCCAAGCTTCAACCGGTATTTGTCTTCATCACCCTGCAGAACCGCGATATCAAGCGTCGTTGTTTCAGTCATCAGATGCTGCTCCCCGCTTAACTTGAGCATCATAAAAATCAAATTGACTCAGTTGTCTGCTTTTCTCTTTCAACTCTTCAAAGACCCTCCACTCCGTATCACCCCTCAAGGCGTATTCTTTACGCAGAGGATGGCCCTCCCAGTCATCAGGAGTTAATATCCTTTTGAGGTTGGGATGATTGTTAAACACAATGCCAAACAAATCATAGGTCTCACGTTCCAGCCAGTCAGCACCTGTCCAGAGAGAACTGATTGAATCTATTGCGGGATCCGACTCCGGTACCTGAGCTTTTAAACGGAGAAGAGTGCGGTTCTCGATTGAGTAGAGCTGGTAAACAACTTCAAAACGTTCGATATACGCGGCTTTTCTTTCGTGATTGTCCACTCCACACAGGCAGTTAAGATGGTTCATTTTGTGATCTTTTTTGAGAAATTGAACCATCTCAACGATGGGAGTTCGATCCACACAAGTTGTTACCTGGCCCCTATATTCACTGATTCCAAGTATTGAATCAGAAAATTTTTCCTGTAGCTGTTCTGCTATGCGAATTGGCTCCATCGGCCCTGCTCCTGCATAATTTTTTCCTGCAATTTCATTAATCCTTCCATTAAGGCTTCGGGTCTCGGAGGACATCCGGGGATGTAAACGTCAACGGGGAGAAACTCATCAGCTCCCTGGACCACGGCATAGGTGTCAAAGATTCCACCGGTACAGGCGCACGATCCCATAGCAATCACATAGCGAGGTTCAGGCATCTGATCGTAAACACGCCTGACCACGGGAGCCATTTTTTTGGAAATGGTTCCGGCCAGGATTAAACAGTCGGCCTGACGTGGACTGGCCCTGAAAATGATGCCGAAGCGATCAAGATCATTGGTGGCGGCTCCTGCCGCCATCATCTCAATGGCACAGCAGGCTAGGCCAAAGGTGGCAGGCCATATGGAGCCTGCCCGTCCCCAGTTGATCAGTTTATTGAGAGGCGCCACAAGGGCGCTGGCACCAGGAATATACTTAATTCCTTCCTCAATCTGTACGAGGTTGTTGTTTATTTTTCCCATTGCAATGCCCCTTTTTTCCAACCGTAGACATACCCGACAAGGAGAAGGGAAATAAAGATGAACATTTCAATAAGAGCAAACATTCCCAGCTTGTCGTAAACCAGCGCCCAAGAGTAAAGGTAGATTGCCTCAACATCGAAAACGATAAAAAGGATGGCAACCTGATAGAATTTGACCGAGAAGCGCATACGCGGTTCATCCGTCGGTGGATTGCCCGATTCATAGGCCACCAGTTTTTCAAAATAAGGGCGCTTCATGCGAAAGAAGCTACCGATCCAGAGAGTCACCGCTCCAAAACCGACACCAAACACAATAAAGAGCAGAATTCCCAGGTATTCGGAAGGGAGGTAGGAACCAGACATCTCGTTCTCCTTATCCTTTCTGAGTCAAGATGCGTTCAGCAAAGTCCTGTCGTTTTTTATCCGAGGCCTGTTCCGGGCTACCGAAGCTGAGACAACTAGTGGTACATTTAGTGACACATGCAGGTTCCAGACCCTCGTCAATCCTGTCCATGCAGAGGTTGCATTTTCCGACCTTACCCGTACTGACATCCCACTGGGGAACACCCCATGGACAGGCGGTCATGCAGGCCTTACAGCCAACACAGAGAGATTCTTCCACAAAGACAATGCCGTCCTTGGCCCTGCGCTGCATGGCGCCGGTGGGACAGGCATCTACACACCACGGTTTCTCACAATGAAAACAGGCCATGTAGACAAACTCCAGGACCGGAAGATCATTTTTCATCTTCGGCCCTACCTCAATCATTTTGCAGTAGAAGGCGCCTTTGCCAGAATTGTTCTTGGTTTTGCAATGGACCTCGCAGGCCTTACAGCCAATGCATTGTTCAACGTCCTGGGTTACATAATATTTACTCATCGTTTCATCCTCCTCTTAAGCAACCGGTTTAACGGTCACAAAACATTCATTCAGGGCCAGGCCACCGCCTGCTTGGTCCCACCCTTGAAGTTTACCCTTCATGAAATCCTGATCGGCAAGTCCCTTGCCATATGCTCTGGTCAGGAGTGGAATTTTTATACCAAAACCATGGAGCATAAAAACAGCTCCCGGATGAATAAAATCAGTCACCTTGGCCTCTATGGTTCCCTTGATATCCCCATTGGCAACTTCGACCATATCACCATTGGCGATACCCAGTTTTTTGGCCTCAGCCGTGTTGATCCATAGCTTATTGGAACCGAGAAGTTCGGAGAGAACCGGGTTGTTGGTTGATTGCCCATGGGCCTGATATCCCTTACGGCCAAAGAGGAGGCGGTAGCTCCCTTCAGGAGGACCCTCCGGGCTTTCATAGGGTTTCAATGATAAGACACCCTTTTCTTCCCAGATGGAGTTAACAACTTCAATCTTACCGGATTTGGTACCAAATTTAATATTACCCGGCTGACAACCAATGGGGTCGGCGCAGAGCTTGACAAAACCCTTGGCGTCAAAATCCTCAATCTTGACCTTGGTATTCTGGAGTTGGTAATTCCAGATATCCTCAATGGTCTCATAGGGGAAGTATTCACCTTTGCCGAGTCGTTTGGCCAGATCGACGTAGATCTGCCACCCGGGCTTGGAGTCATAAAACGGTTCAACACATTTTTTTCTCATACCAAATCCCGGTTTCGGGCCCTTTTCGGTACGCAGGATCGTGTCTCTTTCCAAATAGGTGGATTCAGGGAGGATAACATCGGAAAACCAGGCCGTCTCACTGTAATTCACGTCAACCGACACCAGCAGGTCAAGCTTGTCCAGTATCCGTTTCTGCTCATCAGGGTCGGGCATGGCGATGAGCGGGTTGTGCCTGTGGGCGATGTAGGCTTTCACGGGATACGGTTCACCGGTGTCAATGGCCTGATAGGCCATTTGCAGCATACCGGCACCCGCATCAAAGTGGCTGTAGGTTGAGTCGCAGCCGTCACATCTTGGTTCATTCACAGCGGGAATGTCGGCCGCCAGGCTTTTCAGATCACCGGAACCGGCATCTTTTGGCGTCTTGGGATAGATCAACCCGCCGGTCTTCTCTATGTTGCCCATAAGCGCATTGAGGATGTTGAGCATCCGGCTGGCGTAAAAAGAATCACGATAGCGTGAAAGGTGCCAGCCGATATGGAAGATGACCTTGGGCCGGTCCTTGTTGATCTCGTGACAGAAGGCCTTGATCTCCTCAGCTGGAATTGATGTTTCTCCTTCCGCCCATTCCGGGGTGTAGGGTTTAAGAAAATTCTGCAGCTCCGGAAGGCCGGTAACCCATTGAAAGACAAAGTCCTCATCATAGAGTTTTTTATTGACGATGTAGTTGGTGATACCGAGCAGGAGGGCATAGTCGGTGCCCGGCTTGATTCGCCAGTATCTTGTCGCCTTGCCGGCGGTGTTGGTCACCCTCGGATCAACATAGGTAATATGGGCGCCGTTCTTGACGGCCTGCATGAAATTTCTTACCTCCTTGACCATAAGTGACTCAATTATGTTGCGGCCAAAGAGAATGATATGTTTTGCATTTTTCAAGTCATAGGAAAAATCTGTCCGTCCCATGCCAAAGACGGATTTGGAGGCATGATTAGGATTCCGGCCGCAGGTACAGTCATGATTGATGTAATTAGGTGATCCGATGGCCTTCATGAAGGCCTTGTGTAGATCCGAAAAGGGGCCGCCCCGATCGGAGAACATGATGGACTTGCCACCGTATTGCTCAATAACGGTCTTGAGCTTATCGGTAATATAGTCGTACGCCTCTTCCCATGAGACGTTTTTCCATTCACCGCTGCCCCGTTTTCCCACCCGGATCATCGGAGACTGAGGACGCTCATTGTCGTACTGAAACGGGATGGAAGCACCACCTTTGGCACAGAGAGCGGTACCCATTCCACTGTCATGGCTGTTGCCTTCGACCCATACAACTTTACCATTCTCCACCTCAACTCTGATCGGACAACGTACGGCACACATGCCGCAGATAGAGTACACAGATTTTTTCATCAATTTTCCTCCGTTTGTTCTTTTGGCTCTTTTGACCTAACAGGACGTCCTGTTCGTACCTTACACTGCAGATTGCGTTTCAAGTAATTGTATTGAACATCGGCCACGGCAATGCCGGATGTCATCGCCTCAATTCTCATATTAGGAAAAACCTTCTTTCGTAAGGCATCTTTCCATGATAACCCAAGCCTGGGTGAGATATCAAGGATAATGACAACCCGTTAACATATGAGCCTCTTGCAAAAGTCCAAGAAGCTGTTTTTTCGCATTTAACATACTTAAATAATTAAAATTCATGGCATTTTCAGGTATTGTCTTGTACCACCAAAGCAATACCGAGGAGAATGCCGATGAGGCTCAAAGAGAAGATATCATGGTTGATGGGCCGTGTCCAAAGAAATTTGTTTCCCCATCTTAACGAATGCCTTGATACGCGTTTTACCGAACAGGAACAACGATTGGTAACAATCCTTGAGGTGGTCCAGGTTACAAATCAATGAGATAAAATCGCATTTTTTCATAATAACTGGAGTAGCATACCTCAGGAAAGCACCTTGTCCAGTCCCGGAAAGAGGATGATTTTGCCAGAATACATATCGTTCCGGAAAAAGGTCAGTAGCATGCAAATGTAAAAGTTTACCAGCCCTCAGGTAACAGAGCGTGCAAAGAGACTCTGTTCATCTATTCTAATTTTTCCATAGAAAGGAGGGGTATCCATGGAGGAGGGTTTTAAACAGACAAAGAATAAGGAACTGGTAAACTTTCACATCTCTGCAGTATGCCAAAAAATATTTTTGGCATACTCATTATCTTTACTAATGGTTGATTATATTTGTACGAAATGTCGAGTCGCTCAAAACTGATTCGCCCTTGGTTGAAATGAAGCAGGAATCTGGGAAACCTTACTACCAATGACAAAGGCAGCACCAATCAGAAAAAGGTTTTTTATAATATACTGTCCCTCAAGGCTCAGTCCAAAGGGAATCGAATGAAAACAGATATCCGGCAGGACTATCAGGGGAAGAAATGTGCCAGGTAGTTCAATGAGCAATAGAAACAGGGCGAGACGAAGCAAGGGTCGATAAAGTAACCCAACACCTATAGTAACTTCCCAGCATCCAAGAATAAATAAAACAATATTGGGAGGAAAAAAATATACGGTCCGTTTTATCAGTTCCTCTTCGGGGCTCATGCCCAAAGGCTTTAAAAGACCAAACCAAATGAAGATCAGAGCCAGGGAAATCCTCATAAACAGAAGACAATATTTGTCCATCCATGCTGAAATTTTATGATCTGTTGAGATAAGCCAATGAGTTATAATCATTCTTGTAGTTTTCATATGATCACCTCGTCAGCCGGGGTGGAAAAGTATCTTTTCAAGGTGTTCTTTGACCGGATAACTACAGGACAAATAGGGGCATATGCAGCGTTGCTCTTATATCCCTTGAGAGTATTTTTTTCCCTTTGCTTCATGATAAAATGAAACTTTTTTTCTGAGAGAGCGGACTCCTCATGTTTTGCCAAATAAACCAAACAATCAACACAGATATGAAATGAACAGAGATTATCTTCTTTAACAAATTCCCAGCATGGCTTTTTTTTATCTCCCGCGCAGAAACACGTATCCTTCTTGTTACACTGAATAATTTTCCAACATGGCATTTCAGATTGTAGGGGCATTATTTCCTCCTGATATCCATTTCAAAAGAAAGTTTTGATAAGGCTCAACAGCTTTATTGCTAATCCGTTATCCTGATATCCTGGTTCACCAATCTGCATTATGAAATATTAGATAAAAAATATGATTTTATTCAGATTTGATTAAAGATAGTTAATTTATTCTTTTCAATTAGTAAAATTTATAATACGAATACTTATCATTAAAAAAATTAATACTTTTTCCAAAAAAGGGTTTTTATGTCGATAACAATGCGTCAACTTGAAATCTTCAAAGCCGTTGTGGATAGTGGTCAGGTGACAAAGGCCGCTCAAAACCTTTTTATTACCCAATCAGCAGTGAGTCTTGCTTTGAATGAACTGGAAAATCAGTCGGGGGGCCCTTTATTTGATCGTATCGGCAGGCGCTTGGAACTCAATGATAGAGGTCGATACTTTCTACCTCTCAGTCGAGAGATTCTCGACAAGTTAGAGGACTTGGATAGCTTGATGAATGAAAAAGATGGGAAATTTGCTGGTACTTTGAAGTTGGTTGCCAGTTCCACCATCGGCAATTATGTTTTACCCTACCTGATAACCGTTTTTAAGAGCATGCACCCTGATGTTCATTTTAATATGCTGGTCAGCAACACCAGCACAGCAGAAAAACTGATCATGGACCGTACGGTTGACCTTGGGTTTGTTGAAGGCGAGGTCAATAATGAAAAGATTAGCGTCACGGACTGGTTTCAGGATGAACTTGTTCTTATTATCCGTTCTACAAAAAATACGGAGTCAGAAACAGTATGTGATGTCACAACTGACCTAAAAAAATATAAATGGGTAATGCGTGAGTCTGGATCAGGAACGGCCCAGATATTCAAAAGTAAACTTGGCAGATATGTAACAGACCTTAATGTGGTGATGGAGTTAGGTCATACTGAAGCCATTAAAAAGGCAGTTGAGGCCGGCGCCGGCATTGGCTGTCTTTCAAATTTGACCGTATGCAGGGCGATTAACCGTGGCTGGTTGCAGCAGATTCGTTTGAAGGGGGTAGATATGAAGCGGCAACTGTTTATCATTCAACATAAAAATAAGGCGAAAACTCGTTTGATGAATGAATTTCTCGACTTTTGCTTTCTTTTAAGTCAATGCAGCGAAGGGCGGGCCTGCCTCTCGTCACCGGAAAATTTCCAGAATCTGGTACTTCAGTTCTGTGATAGAAATTAGTGATAAGAGGTGACAGGGATTTCGAATGGGGGATGGCCCACATGGCTTAGTATCAACACCCTGACCCTGAACAGTTTGGTTTGGCAAGCCGAGGCGTCATTTCCTGGACAAAACCGCATCGACCTGCGCCTCACTCACCTCATTGGTGATCACCACCTTACCGATGGCAGTCGGCAGGACATAAAAAACGGAGCCGGCCACGGTCTTCTTGTCGGTCAGCAGATATCGTTTAATCCGCTCTCGATCAAGATCGGGCGGGATCTCCGTGGGCAGGCCAAAGGCATTGATCAGGGCGGCCACCCGGCCGGCATCACTTCTTTTACAGAGCTCGCATGCCACCGCCAGACGCAGGGCGGCAACCATGCCGATGGCCACGGCCAGACCATGGATAATGGAGAAGTCAGAGGCCGCCTCCACGGCATGACCGATAGTATGGCCAAAATTAAGGATCCGGCGCAGATCGGACTCCCGCTCGTCTTCCGCCACCACCTCCGCCTTGATCCGGCAACAGGTGGAGATCATCTCCTGAATACTCTCCTGATCGAGACTGAGGATTTTGTCAAGATGACGCTCCAGAAAGACAAAGAAATCGAAATCCCGGATCACCCCATACTTGATGACCTCAGCCAGTCCGCCCAGCAGCTCCACCAGGGGCAGGGTGGTCAGTACCGCAGTATCGATATAAACGGCCTTGGGCTGATAAAAGGCCCCCACCAGATTTTTACCTTCGGGAATATCGACCCCGGTCTTGCCACCCACCGAGCTGTCCACCTGCGACAGCAGAGTGGTCGGCACCTGGACAAAAGGGATGCCCCGCATATAGGAGGCCGCCAGAAACCCGGTCAGATCACCGGTGACCCCACCGCCGAGCGCGATCAACCCATCCTTCCGGTCAATCCCCAGTTGTGCCAATCGGCTGGCCAGCTCGGCAAAGACCCGTAGATTCTTACTGGCCTCGCCCTGCGGAAAGGTCAGCAACTCGGCCGCAATCCCGGCATCAGCAAGGGATCGCATCAGGGTGCTGCCGTACAGACGGGCTACATTATCATCAGCAATCACGGCAAAGCGCCTGGCAATATTGCGCCCTGCCAGATCAACGCCAACAGTGGCCATGATGCCATCTTCAATAAAGATAGGGTACGAGCGGTCGCCAAGACCAACGTCGAGGGTATGTGTCATGATAGAATCCGGGGAAGAGTGACAGAAACAAAAAAGGAGATACCACCCAATGGGCGGCACCTCCTTTTACAGACTCAAAAAGCCATGCCGTCATCAGAAAATAACTGTAACATTACGATACAGTTAACGGCATAAGGGGCCGTAACGAAATGAATAAAACGAATAATGGTTCTTTCGTAACGGCCCCTAATCTTAACTGCTTATTACATGGCGGAGCCAGAAGCAGCCTTCTGCATTTTAACCTCAACCTTCTCGGTCAGGCCTGCATAGTACTTTTTGAGATGGTCAAGAACCTCGGTGCGTCCGAAGTGGTCAACAATCTCCTCGCCAGCGGAAAGGGCCTTACGCAGTTTGGTACCGGAAAGGATTACGCGGGAAGACTTGTCATGTGGACAGGTACGCAGGGAGGCCATACCATCACACTCTGTACAGTAGAAGGTCCAGTCGATCTTCATTGGACTGCACTGCAGGTCTTTGTCAGTGTCACCGGTCTTGGGAATACGATCAAATATCTCCTGAGCCTCGAACAGGCCGTAGAAATCACCAACACCGGCATGATCGCGACCGATCAGCATGTTGTTGACACCATAGTTCTGACGGAAGGTGGCATGAAGCAGGGCCTCACGAGGACCGGCATAACGCATATCCAGAGGATACCCGGCGTTGATGACGTTCTCTTTCACGAAGTATTTTTCGATAAGGATATCAATGGCCTGAATACGGGTGGCGGCAGGAATATCACCAGCCTTGAGGTTACCGATGAGGGAGTGAATCAAAACACCGTCACATACCTCAACAGCGATCTTGGCCAGATACTCATGGGAACGATGCATTGGGTTGCGCAGCTGCAGGGCGGCAACGTTGGCCCAACCACGCTCGTCAAACATACGACGGGTCTGGGCTGGGGTCAGGAACACGCCGGGATACTCTGCTGGATACTCACCCTGAGAAAGAACCTTGACAGGACCGGCAAGGTTGAACTCTTTCTGAGCCAGAACCATGATAACGCCAGGATGATCCTTAGGAGCGATCTCCCAGAATTTATCGCCAACAGACTCTTCACCCTCGCCAACGAAAACCTTCTCGCATTCCCATTTCTTGTCGGCTTCGGTCATCGCATATTTCTCGGCAACCTTCATGGTGGCGAAGGTCTCACCATCTTTTACCAGGGCAATATGATCGCCTGCCTTAATGCCGGCAGCATCAGCGGCAGATACATCAAGGGTGATAGGCACGGGCCAGAAGGTGCCATCTGCCATCTGGAAATTCTCGCAAACGCCTTTCCAGTCAGCCTTGGTCATGAAGCCATCAAGGGGGCTGAAACCACCAATGCCCATCATGATGAGATCGCCTTTGGCACGGGCAGAAATCTCAATTTGCTTCAAGCCTGCAGCTACTTTAAGCTCAGCATCACGCTCTTTACCTTCGAGCAATGCACAAACCAAACCTTTTCCGCCATGTGGTGCAACCAATTTTGAGAACATAGGACTCCTCTTTTGTTGATTTTTTTTCATGAATAATAAAGCCAACTCCAACTTAGGAGTGACAATTTAATGAACAACCATTCACTAAAGCATCCCCATATATAAAACTGTTTATGGAAAAGTCAAGGAGAAAAAAGGGAATAATACCCCCTTTTTCTCCTCCCTTATTTTATGCCAAAACGCCTCAAGCGCAGGGCGTTACTGACAACCGAGACCGAGCTCAGGGCCATCGCTGCCCCGGCAATCATCGGGCTCAGACTGGGACCGCCGAAGAGAACAAGAAACCCCGCCGCCACCGGAATTCCGATCACGTTATAGGCAAAGGCCCAGAAAAGGTTCTGCCGGATGTTGCGCATCACCGCCCTTGATAGACGCAAGGCAGTAATCACCCCGTCCAGATTGCCTTTCATCAGGACAATATCACCGGATTCGATGGCAATATCGGTGCCGGTGCCCATGGCAATCCCCACATCGGCCAGGGCCAGGGCCGGGGCATCATTGATCCCGTCGCCTACCATGGCCGTCTGCAATCCCTGCTGCTGCAATTCCCTGATCTTGTCCGCCTTTCGATCAGGCATCACCTGGGCAATCACCTCGTCAATCCCCGCCTGGGCGGCAATGGCCTTGGCCGTAATCTCCTGATCGCCGGTAAGCATGATCAGGCGCAATCCCATCTTCCGCATCACAGCCACCGCCGCCGGCACCTCCGGTTTGAGCTTGTCGGCAATGGCCAGCAGGGCCGCAAAACGGCCATCCACGGCCAGAAACAGCACCGTCTTCCCCTGCCCTGCCAGGCTGGCAACCTCAGCATCGACGCCTTCCACTCCGATCTGTCTTTCTGCCAGAAGCTGCCTGTTGCCAAGAAGGATCTCCTGACCATCCACCCGGCCCGCAACCCCCTGGCCAACCAGAGGCTCAAAGGT
>JANMTN010000204.1:0-8113 GCA_031390685.1 Desulfobulbaceae bacterium | reverse complement strand
TATGGCGCTATCGGCCGGCAGCGGGTGCTGCTCAGCTGGTCCGGGACCATGTTCGAATACCTGATGCCGCTTTTGTTTCAGTACTCCTACGACAATTCGCTTCTGGACAAGGCGGCCCGTGAAGCGGTGACGATCCAGATTGCCTACGGCCGCACGCGACGGGTGCCGTGGGGCATTTCCGAGTCCGCCTTCGGCAATATGGACATCAACAAGACCTATCAGTATAATGCCTTCGGTGTGCCAGCTCTCGGCTTGAAGCGCGGCCTGGAAGAACAGCTGGTCATCGCTCCCTATGCCACCCTGCTGGCACTGAACGTGGCGCCAACCGAGACCGTGCGGAATCTGAAACATCTGGCGGGGCTGGGGCTGCTCGGTGATTACGGGTATTACGAAGCCATGGATTTCAGCCGGCAACCGCAGCGTGAGGGCAGGAGCGGGGTGATCATCAAGGCGTATATGGCCCATCATCAGGGTATGGCGTTTGTGGCCTTGACCAATTTCCTCCATGGCAACCCGTTCCCGCGCCGTTTTCACAGCGATCCACGGGTGCGCGCCTTTGAACCCCTTCTGCAGGAACGCATCCCGACCCTGCCCACACTGCACCTGACCTCGACGCGGCAGAATGAACCGACGCTGTTGGGCGAAGACCTGGTCGCGCCGGCAAGAAGTACTTTTACCACTCCCCATACCGCCACGCCCAAGACTCTGCTGCTCAGCAACAGCCGCTATGGCTTGATGGTCACCAACAGCGGTGGTGGTTACAGTCAGTGGGGGGGGCAGGAACTTACCCGCTGGCGATCGGATCAGACCTGTGATGGTCAGGGAACCTTCTGCTACATCCATGAGGCCGAGACGGGTCGTCTCTGGTCCACCGCCTATCACCCGGTCGGCGGGACGGTTGCCGGGTATTCCGTGGACTTTGCCCTCGACCGGGCCGTGTTCCGGCGTGATGACAACGGTCTGCATACCGAAACAGAGGTCATCGTCTCGCCGGAAGACGATGTCGAGGTGCGGAGGATTACCCTGATCAATCGTACCGACCGCGCCCGCCACCTCAACCTCACCAGCTATGTTGAACTCTCCATGGCGCCCCACAACGTCGATCGCCAGCACCCGGCCTTCAATAAGCTGTTCATCCAGACCGAAGCGCTGCCCGAGCAGCAGGCGCTCCTTGCCTACCGCAGAGCGCGCAGCGAAAACGAACCGCCCCTGTATGTGGCCCACCGCTTGACATCTGATCATATCGGAGATGACTGTCCGGCTGCAGAGGGGTGGCAATTTGAAACCGATCGGGTGCGTTTCATCGGCCGCGGTCGTACCCTCGCTAATCCCATGGGGGCGGTGCAAAGGCTTGGCAACAGCCAGGGTTTTGTCCTGGATCCGATGCTCAGCCTGCGCCGCAGTCTTACTGTGGAACCGGGCCAACGCCTCCAGCTGTCCCTGGTGCTCGCCGCCGGTCCAAGCCGCGAGCACGTTCTGCTGCTGATGGATAAATACTGCGAGCCCCAGGCGATCAATCGGGCCATGGATTTTGCCTGGGTTTCGGGCCAGCAGGAGTTGCAGATGCTGCACATCCAACCTGACGAAGCGCGCCGATTTCAGAAACTGGCAAGTCACCTGCTCTTTCCCAATTCTCTTTTACGTGCTCCCGGCGCACGGTTGGCTGAGAATCGCAAAGGCCAGGCTGGATTGTGGCCCTACGGCATCTCGGGCGACCTGCCCATAGCCCTGGTCACTATTGGTGAGACTCGGGATATCAACCTGGCCCGCCAGATGCTCCAGGCTCACACCTATTGGCGGATGCACGGATTGTCGACCGACCTGGTGATCCTCAACGAGGAAGCGGGAAGTTACGAGCGGCCGCTCCAGGAACGACTGGAACGCCTGATCCAGGCCCATTCCCTCTTTAACGGGACCGACCAACCGGGCGGAGTCTTCCTGCGCAATGCGGCGATTATCCCGGAGGAAGATCTGAAGCTCCTCAAATTTGCGGCCAGCGTCGTACTGGTGGCTGCACGCGGCACACTGCCCCAGCAATTGGGGGTGTCGGTGGAGGCTCCCGAGCTCATCGAAAGGCTGAACCGGAAACGTGCTCCCCGTGAGCCGTCGGCCCCGCTCCCTTTCATGGAGCTGAACTATTTCAACAGTCTCGGCGGCTTTACCCCGGACGGGCGTGAATACGCGATCTATCTCGGCCCCGACACCAACACCCCGGCCCCCTGGGTGAACGTCATCGCCAACCCGACCTTCGGCACCATGGTCAGCGAAACCGGGGCCGGCTTCACCTGGTTTGGCAACAGCCAGCGCAATCGTTTGACCGGCTGGTCCAACGACCCGGTGCTGGATCCGGCCTCGGAGGCGCTCTACATCCGCGACGAGGAGAGCGGCGTCTTCTGGTCGCCGACCGCGGCGCCGATTCGTGAGAAGAGCGCCTATCGGGCCCGGCACGGGGCGGGTTATACGGTCTTCGAGCATAACAGCAACGGCATCGAGCAGGAGCTGACCGTCTTCGTCCCCGTGGATGAGAGCGGCGGGGCGCCGATCAAACTGCAGTGGCTGCGGCTCACCAATGTTTCCTCCCGAAGGCGCCGACTCTCGGTCACCTATTATGTGGAATTGACCCTCGGCGAGAACCGTGAAACCTCCCAGATGCATGTCATGACCAACTGGGATGACGAGGCCCGGGCCATGCTGGCGTACAACCGCTATCATCCAGAGTACCCGGAGCGGGTCGCTTTTGTGGCCATCACCCCCCAGCCCGATTCATACGGCGGCGACCGTAGCGCCTTCATCGGCCGCAACCGCTCACTGGCGAACCCGGCAGCCATGGAGCTGACCCGGCTGTCACAAAGGAGCGGGGCAGGACTGGATCCCTGCGCGGTACTCCGGGTTAGCGTTGAATTGTCTCCGGGCGAGCGCCGGGATATCACCTGCATGCTGGGCCAGGCCGGATCAGTGGCCGAGGTCCGGGAACTGGTGCAGAGATTTCAGGAGGATCAGGCCTTGGAGGCGGCGCTTGAGCAGACCAGGGCCTGGTGGGATGCACTGCTCGGCACCATTGAGGTGCACACCCCCGACCTGGCCGCCGATATCCTGATCAACCGCTGGCTTCAGTACCAGTCCTTAAGCTGCCGGATCTGGGGGCGCTCCGCTTTTTACCAGTCAGGCGGCGCCTTCGGCTTTCGTGATCAGTTGCAGGATGTCACGGCCTTTCTGTACGTCAGGCCGGAACTGGCCCGCGACCAGATCCTGCTGGCCGCCAGCCGGCAGTTCAAGGAGGGGGATGTCCAGCATTGGTGGCATGAACCTGGTGGTGCCGGGATCCGCTCGCGTATCTCCGATGACCTGCTCTGGCTTCCCCATGTGGTCGCACACTACGTCCGCACGACCGGCGATGCCGACATCCTGCGGGTAGAGGTCCCATTTCTCAACGCCCCCATCCTGGCCGACGATCAGCACGAGGTATTCTTCATCCCCGAGGTCACCCTGGAACGCGCCACGCTCTTTGAACACTGCCGGCGCGCGGTCAGCCGCGGCCTGACCATCGGGCCCCATGGCCTGCCCCTGATGGGGACGGGGGATTGGAACGACGGCATGAACCTGGTGGGCGCCAGAGGGAAGGGGGAGAGCGTATGGCTCGCCTGGTTCCTCTGTGAGCTGTTGCAGGGGATGGCTGATCTGGCTCAACTCCTGCACCAGCCGGAGTTGAGCCAGACCTATCAACAGGAGAGGATGGCCCTGATCCAGCGGGTGGAGCAGGCCGGTTGGGACGGAGAGTGGTATCTGCGGGGGACATTCGACGATGGCACCCCGCTTGGCTCTGCTGCAAACACCGAGGCGAGGATCGATTCCCTGCCCCAATCGTGGGCCTGGCTTTCCGGCGCCGCTGATCCCGCGCGTGCGGATCAGGCCCTGGAATCGGCCTGGAACCATCTCGTCCGCCAGGATGAAGGTCTGGTGCTTCTTTTCGAGCCCCCGTTTGATAAATCAGAACCCTCACCCGGCTACATCAAGGGTTATCCCCCCGGGGTGCGGGAGAATGGCGGCCAGTACACCCACGCCGGCCTGTGGATGGCCATGGCCATGGCCCGCAAAGGGGATGGGGAACGGGCGGTGCAGCTTTTGCGCATGCTCAATCCGATCGAGCATGCCCGCGATGCGGAAGCGGCCTGGCACTACGGTATTGAACCCTATGTGGTCGCGGCTGACGTCTACCGGTTGCCCGGACGGATAGGGCAGGGGGGCTGGTCCTGGTATACCGGTTCGGCAGCCTGGATGTACCGGGCCTGGGTTGAAGAGGTTCTGGGCCTCCAGGTGCGGGGCAGGGAGATGCGGGTGAATCCGGTCATTCCCGCAACGTGGCCGGGATTCAGCCTCCGCTATCGGCACGGTGAAGCGCTTTACGCGATCCAGGTGGAGAATCCGCACGGGCGCGAGCGCGGTGTTGTCTGGGTGGAGCTGGATGGCCAGCGGGTGCCCGGTGGCGTTATTCCCCTGGAACGGGAGCTGGTGAAACATCGGGTCATAGTCAGAATGGGGGATCGGCAAGAGCCGAGTGAGGAGAAAAAAGCGCCTTCAGGTGGAGAATGAGATGGCGGATCGATTTTCCAGCAACAAATAATCTTTTACGGCGCTTCGGCTGGTTGTTTTTCGGCTTAACAGGAAGGCGGATGGGCGTAAGCGTGGTTTTCCGATTTTACTGTCGTCGACTGACCACGGGGAGGCCGGCAATAACTTTTGGTTTTTCTTTGTCCTTTGTGGTCTTGGCGATCGTTGATTCCTGTTGCGAGAAGCCATATTCCACCAAGGTCTTGAGATCTGCCCACATGGTTCTGCTGCCCATGATCGCGACGATGATCTCCTTGGAACCTCTTTTGAATTTTCCCACATAGGTCTGTCCGGCCGCATTGGTAAAACCGGTCTTGCCGCCTTCCGCCCCTTCTATCTGCCAGAGGGCCTTGTTGTGATTACGGAGCAATTTCCCCTCTGCGGTACGGGTCTTGACCTGTTTTATCCTCTGGGAAAATTGTTCATCCTGCATGGCGTGTTTGAAAATGGTGGCCAGGTCTCGGGCTGTACTGGTTTGTCCTTGAGCGGTCAGACCGTTGGCGGTCTTGCAGACTGTATTCTGAGCGCCGCAGAGTTTTGCCCGCAGGGTCATCATCCGGGCAAAGGATTGCTCGGACCCGGCAATCTTCTCGGCAAGAGCGACGCTGGCATCATTGGCAGAAGAGAGCAGAACAGCATTGATCAGGTCGTTGGCTTTATATTGCTTCTCTTTTTCAAGATAGATCTTGGAACTTGGCTGTCCGGCTGCTTTAGGGCTTATCGAAACGGCTTCGCTGGAGGCAAGGGACTTGATGGCAATCAAGCCGGTCAGGATCTTGATGGTGCTGGCTGGTTGGCGGGGGGTGTCAGGAGAAACCGCAAAAAGGGTTTGACCATTGGTCGCATTCATGACGAAGGCACTTTTTGCCGAGATCTTCTTCTGGAGATTGTTACAGCCTTGGGAATCGCTCGGCTCCGGGTCGCTGTAGAAATCGTTGCCAGGAACTTTCTGTTCTACAAGAGCAAGTTCAGGTCTGGCTGCTTCGATACTTTTTTTATACGGCGAGATGTTCTGGTAACTCCCGAGAACCTTTATTTCCTGGAGGATATTTTTTTTGATTGCACCCTGTTTCTGGCTGGAAACCACCGGTCGTTTGGCCCGATCCCGCAACACAGGTACAGCCTCCGCCGGGATGACCGATAGCCAGATAAAAAAACAGCAGCACAGCAGGTTGACCAGCAGGAAAGGGGCAAAAGAGTGTTTCATCATAGTGGCAGTTGTGTTCGGGTGGAAAGGAAGAGTTGTGATAAATTATAACCCCTAATTATTTCTATATAATACGCTGTTTCTTGTCAAGAAATTAAATGTTTTTTTCCAAAGGAACAGGAGGTACCCTTATTGGTATCAGAGTCCGGAGCTTCTTTGATTGCCCGAAAAGCTTGTTTTAGGTAAACTCGAGCGGGTTAGGAGCTGTTATGAAATAACTTCTCTCTTTATGATTATTTCGTTACGGTTCCTTATGCCGTTTTCGCCATTCAAATTTATTACAACGGCTTACTATAGAAAGCTGAGAGTTTCAATATCTTGTCAGCCTGCTCATGATTTCAATATAATATCAAAATAAGATGAAAGAGGTGCTTCATGTCAGATGATACCACTATGTTCATGACCTTGAATGATATCATTGACGCCAGTCAGAAGAAATTTGCTGATCTCCCGGCAGTGGGTATGGCCCTTGAGCTCCCTATAACTTATCAGGTTTTTTATGAGCGGATCATCGTGCTCGCTGGACGATTGTCAAGGGAAGGGGTCAAGAAAGGTGATCATGTTGCCATTCTGGCGGAAAACTCCCCTAACTGGGGCGTCGCCTATTTTGCCATCGTCCGCTTGGGGGCCGTGGCTGTTCCCATCCTGCCTGATCTGCCGGAGGCGGATGTTCATCATATTCTCAAGGAAATGCAGGTGCCTCTCCTCTTTACTACCGAGCGGCAGATAGAAAAAATATATGAGCTGAATCACAAAAGTTTGAAACGGATTGTTATGCTTGATGACTCTGCGGCCAGCCTTGATTTCCTTGCTGTGGAGACCTTTTCAGGCTATCTGGCCGGTGCCAGGGAGATGGGGGAAAAAGCAGAAGCAAAGGGTGATCTTGTCTTTGCCAAGGTCCATGACGATGACCTGGCGTCTATCTTATATACCTCAGGGACCTCCGGGCATTCCAAGGCAGTCATGCTCAGCCATAAAAATCTGGCCGCCAATGCCAGGTCCGCCTCTGCCATGATTGATGTCAAGCCAGGTGCTGTTTTTCTTTCCATCCTGCCTCTGTCCCATGCCTATGAATTTACAGTAGGCTTTATCCTTCCCTTGCTGCGGGGTGCCAGAATAGCCTATGCCGGCAAGGCACCGACACCGGCTGTCCTGCAGAAACTGTGCAGTCAGGAAAAACCCTATGCCATGTTTGTGGTGCCCCTGGTGCTGGAAAAAATTTATAAAAAACGGGTGCTCCCCCAGATCAGCAAGAGTTTTGTCTTGTCCCTGATTTGTAAGGTTGGGTTGGGGCGAAAATTTATCCATAAACGTATCGGGGCAAGGCTCCTGGAGTTTTTTGGCGGGAATCTGCAACTGATGGGGATAGGCGGGGCGGCCCTTAACCCGGAGGTTGAGCAGTTTTTGTATGATGCGGACTTTCCGTATCTCATCGGCTACGGCCTGACCGAATGCGCGCCTCTGCTGGCAGGTGGACCTCCAGGCGACAAAACCATTGTTGTGGGCTCCACCGGCAAGCCTGTTCCCGGGGTCAGGATAAAAATTGTAGGTCCTGACCCCCAGACTGGTATCGGTGAAATTTATGGTTGTGGTCCAAATGTCATGCAGGGGTACTATAATGATCCGGACGCTACTGCTGAAGCCCTCACCGTCGATGGCTGGCTGGCCACCGGGGACCTGGGGTTTATAGATGATCTGGGCAATCTGCATATCCGGGGCCGGTCCAAGAGTGTCATTGTCATGTCCAATGGTGAAAATGTCTATCCCGAGGCCATTGAACACAAAATCAATGGCCATCCCTGGGTTGTGGAGTCTCTGGTGGTTGAAAATAATGGTCGCCTGGATGCCTGGGTCTATCCTGATTATGAATATATTGATGCGGCAACAGCAGGCCAATCACGGCTTCAGCGGCATGACTATATTGCCGGCCTGCTGGCGGAGATGCGCAAGGGGCTCAATGAGCAGCTCTCTGCGGCAGCACGATTGACCAGGATTCATGAATATCGGGAACCTTTTATCAAGACCGCAACTCATAAGATTAAACGCTATCTCTATAGTGGCCGAAGCATGACGTCATGAGGTAAAGAGTTGGTGATTAAAGGTAATTGAGAATTTCCTCGCATTATCTTTTCTCTATTCTGTGATATCCTTACCAGTATGAAAATAGACTCCTCAATAGACGCCATTTTTGAAGTTGAACAAAAGACCAAGGTTGTATGCCCTCTCTTTACCTGCGATGTTTCTGCCGGTTTTCCTTCACCAGCCGATGACCATGTAGATCGAAAGCTCGATTTGAAT
>JANMTN010000198.1:0-3806 GCA_031390685.1 Desulfobulbaceae bacterium | reverse complement strand
ATTCAAATGGTTTAAGATATTTATTCAACGGCTCAGAAATTTCCGGGGGTCGGTGATGGTTCCGGTGACGGCCGCCGCCGCAGCAGAGTAAGGGCTCATGAGGTGGACCATGCCGCCCTTGCCCATACGGCCATTGAAGTTGCGGTTGGTGGTTGAGGCGCAGACCTCGCCCGCGGCCAGTACCCCTGCACTCATCCCCAGGCAGGCGCCGCAGGTGGGGTTGAGGACACAGAAGCCGGCATCCATGAAGATCTTGATAATTCCTTCTTCCAGGGCCTGCGAGTAGATGGCGGGCGTGGCCGGGGTGACAATCCCGCGCACTCCAGCGGTCAGTGTCCTTCCCCGCAGGATCTCGGCTGCATCCCGGAGATCCTCGATGCGGCCATTGGTGCACGATCCGATGTAGATCTGATCAACCGGGGTACCTTCCAGCTCGCTGATATCCTTGACCTGATCCGGTTTAAAACCAAATGTTACCTGGGGCGCCAGGATGGAGACATCAAGCTCAATGGTTTCTACATAGTGGGCGTCAGGATCGGAATGCCATTTGCGGAAATCCTGCACCGCGGCCTCAAGGGAGGCGTATTGATCCTTGATGAACGGCCAGAGGTATTCGGCCGTCACCTGGTCGGGCAGGCACAGTCCGCTGGTGGCCCCGGCCTCGACGGCCATGTTGCACAGGGTCATACGGGCGGCCATAGTCATGGCGTCAACCACAGGGCCGACAAATTCGATAACCCGGTCCGTGGCCCCGTTGACGGTGAGTCTTTTGATCACGGCCAGGATCACATCTTTGGCCGTCACCCCGGAGATAAGTTTGCCGGTGAGAACGACGCGCATGGTCTCCGGGGCGCGGAAGGAACAGACACCCTTCAAGATGCCGACCTCAAGGTCAGTGGTGCCTACACCGGCTGCAAAGGCGCCAAAGGCGCCGTGGGTGCAGGTATGGGAATCGCCCATGATGACCGTGTAGCCGGGCCGGATAAATCCTTTTTCCGGGAAAAGGGCATGGCAGACGCCGTTGGCGCCCACATCAAAGAAATCCTTGATCTGGTGGCGGCGGGCCCAGTCCCGCATGATCTTGCCCTGGGTGGCGGTCTTGGAATCCTTGGCCGGGGTCACATGGTCGATTACCGCCTTGATTTTGCTGGTGTCAAAGACCCGGTCCATTCCTTTTTCCATCAGATCCATGATGGCAATGGGGGTGGTGATTTCATGGCACATGACCACGTCAATATCCAGGATCATATTGCCCGGGGTGGGGGTGTCGCGCAGATGCGCGTCGAATATCTTGCTGGCTATGGTTTTTCCCATCAGTATGCTCCAGATTGGCAAAAAAAAATTATGGTGTTGATTGTACAAACAACTTCACATCCAAAGAGAGTGAAGACCGAAGAATTGCTGGCATATTAGTCGAAAAAGGGTACTATTGCCATAGCATAATATTCTATCTCAATCGTCAACTTTCAGTGGTCATTTCATTTTTTAATCAAGCGATAATTTTGTCGGCTTCACGGCGCGGCGTCGCTCACTCGCCTTCGTGTTTTCATCTTGATTGAGAAAAGGAAGCAGCTGAAGTCATTAGCTCTTAAAGGAATATACTCTCATGTCCCGCATTGTCTGGTCTCTTTTCATTATGTTGTTCGTGTGTTCTGGAACGGCGCCATTGTATGCCGCCCATGGGATCTCCATTGATGGCAAGTTGAAATACCCGCCCGCGTTTCAGAAGTTTGAGTATGCTTCGCCCCAGGCAATCAAGGGCGGCCAGCTTGTGCTGCACGATCTGGGCAGTTTTGACAAGATGAATCCTTTTACCCTGAAGGGCACGCCGCCCCTGGGTCTGGATACCTTTGTCTTTGAAACGCTGGCCGTTGCCAGTCTCGATGAGCCCTTTGCCGAGTATGGGCTGATTGCCAAAGATATTGTGGTGGCCAAGGATAAATTATCCGTGGTCTTTACCTTGAATGAAGCGGCCCGTTTTTCTGACAACAGTCCCATAACCCCTGAGGACGTGAAGTTTTCTCTCGACACCCTGAAAAGCGATCAGGCCCACCCTGCCTATTCCTATTATTATCAGGATATTGCGAAAGCGGAAATTCTTGACAAGCACCGCATTCGTTTTGTTTTTGCCAAACCCAACCGGGAATTGCATATGATCGCGGCCCAGATCCCGGTCATGTCCGCACAATTTTACCGCAAGCATGGTTTTGAGCAAAAGGCTGCGGCCCTTCTGCCCCCGGTGGGCTCAGGGCCTTATATGGTGGATTCATTTAAGCAGGGAAAATCTATCACCTATAAAAGAAACCCCAACTACTGGGCTGCAAATCATCCGGTCAGGAAAGGGTTCTTTAATTTTGATACCATCACCATCAACTATTACAAGGATCAGATTGTCGCCGTTGAGGCCTTCAAGGCCGGCGAATTTGATTTCATGCCGGTGAATATCGCCAAGCAATGGGCACGGGACATGGAAGGCGGCCGCTTTGGTGATGGCACGCTGCTTAAAAAGGTCTTTCCCCATAAGAATAACGCCGGGATGCAGGGCTTTCTGATGAACACCCGGAGGCAGATATTCAAAGACGCAAAGGTCCGGGAGGCAATGGGGCTGGCCCTCGACTTTGAATGGACCAATAAATCCCTGTTTTTTAATCAGTACATCAGGGCCAATTCCTTTTTCAGCAATTCGCCACTGGCCGCAACCGGTCTGCCGGTCGGCCTGGAACTGGAGTATCTGGAGCCGTTTCGCAAGCAGCTGCCAGCGGATGTGTTTTCGAGACCGCTGACCCCGCCCGTGACCACGGGAAAGGAGGGGCTGCGCGCCAACCTGCGCAAGGCGGAAGAACTGCTGCGTGAGGCTGGCTGGACGATTCAGGATGGTGTCTTGAAAAATAAAGCGGGCATGCCTTTTACCTTTGAGATCCTTCTGGTCTCTCCCTCTTTTGAACGGGTGATGGCCCCCTATGTCAGCAACCTGAAAAAACTGGGGGTCCAGGCGGAATATCGCACCATTGACCCGGCGCTCTACACCGAGCGGGAGCAGAAGTTTGATTTTGACATGATTGTCCAGGTGTATGGCCAGTCGCTGTCACCAGGCAATGAACAGCGTAATTTCTGGCACTCAGTATCCGCTGACATCACGGGATCAAAAAACCTGGCGGGGGTGAAAGATCCGGCGGTTGATGCCATGGTCGACAAGGTTATCTACGCCCAGACCCAGGAGGAATTGACTGCCGCCTGCAAGGCCCTGGATCGTATCCTCTGGTATGGATATTATATGGTACCCAACTGGTATATGGATGGACATCGCCTGGCCTATCGCCATATCTTCAAGCAGCCGGAGACCCTGCCCTTGTATTATGACTATATGCAGTTGCTGATGAGTTGGTGGATGAAAGATGGCGTCCCATCCCGCTGATGCAGACGCCCATGAAGACAATCCTGCTGAAAACCCTGGCTGATACCCTTGCCTTTGGCCGTCTTCTGGGACAAGACGCCCAGCCAGGCGATGTGATCTGTCTTGACGGTGATCTGGGCGCGGGCAAGACCACCCTGACCCAGGCCATTGCCCAGGGGCTGGAGGTGCCGGCAGGCGAGTATGTGACCAGTCCCAGCTTTGCCATTCTCCATGAGTATCAAGGCCGGATGCCGCTGTATCATATGGATTTTTACCGGTTGACGGATGCCGCTGATATCCAGGATCTGCGGCATCCGGCCTTGATACTCATGGAGAATGGCAAAGCTGGGACTGGTCACATACTCGCCTGCCGGCACTTCCAGCCCCTGGGCAATGGCCTGGGTCAGGGTGG
>JANMTN010000360.1:0-4062 GCA_031390685.1 Desulfobulbaceae bacterium | reverse complement strand
GTTTTTGTCATTCCCACTTGATCAAGGAAATAATATTGTCGATTGAGATTGCTCAGTTCCACCCGGTCATAATCAGCAATAATGAATCGCTGAACCCCGGCACGAAGCAGGCTGATCGCAATGTTTGATCCCAGTCCCCCGGCGCCGGCAATGCCTACCACCTTGTTTTTCAGCTTGTCCAGAGAGTCGGGTGGATTCCTGGCGTATAACTCTTTCAGATAGTGTTCTTTTTCCATAGATCATTTCTTGTGCTCAGAATAGATTATACTTTTATAATAATAATCATTCTGTAATCATTATCTAATAAAAACGAAACTTGAAACAAATATATTGAGCAGCCGTAATGAAATACCCATTTTATTTTTGACCATTTCGTTACGGCTCCTTATGCCGTCTTTCCCTTCGAGATCACGACATTATTTTGTTCTAACGGTTTATAACTCCAGTTATCAGCGCAGAGTACGTTGCCAGTTGAAATCGGAATGATTATATGAAATTCCGTAGTAAGCGGCAGACGTCACGTTGTGTAGTGATCATTTAAGACTGGCTGCCGGGTTATTTTTCTTCCAAGCAAGGAGTATTCATGACCACTCAGACCAATCCTGCACTTTTCCCTCCTCTGTCAGGATCTTCTCCAGTAGAGGATACCTTCACCTCCATCCAGGCCATCAACGAGCAGGTCAGACACAGCTCTGCCTGGCTGGGGCTCCTGCGCCAGGAGATGGCCAAGGTTGTCATTGGCCAGGAACATCTGATTGAACGGCTGCTGGGAGTCAATACTTCTGGTTTCGCACGAGGCAGATGGGTATGATAGAGGGGATGGGGTTGCTCACGTATCCAGTGCAACTGCATACCTGCAACAAAGAGGTCAGGGAAGAATAGGTCAGCGGCATCCACAATGAATTCTGAAAACATCTTTCAATTGCAGGGGAGAGACCATGGAAAATGAAGCAGCCATTCGACTCGGGTTTTTCATCGGTATTCTTGTGTTAGTGGCCCTTGGCGAACTGGTCTCTCCGCGCCGGACGCTGACAACATCAAAGGCCGGGCGCTGGATGAGCAATCTAGGTGTCGTTGCCGTTGATACCTTTACACTGCGCCTGCTCTTCCCAATAATCGGCGTCCAGGTAGCCGCCGCAGCCCAGGAAAAGGGGTGGGGACTTCTAAATGTCCTTAATCTGCCGGACTGGCTTTCCATTCTGCTGGGCATTCTGGCCCTTGATCTCGTTGTCTATCTGCAGCATGTCATGTTTCATGCCGTGCCGCTCTTCTGGCGGGTGCACATGATGCACCATGCGGACCTGGATATTGATGTGACCACCGGACTTCGCTTTCATCCCATCGAGATAGTCCTCAGCATGCTTCTTAAGATGACCGCCATCGCTGCCCTCGGCCCTTCCGTTCTGACGGTAATTCTATTTGAAATAATCCTCAACGGAGGAGCAATGTTCAACCACGGCAATCTCAAGCTCCCCCTGTCCCTGGACCGCACCCTGCGCTTCTTTGTCGTGACGCCGGATATGCACAGGGTGCACCATTCCGTCATCATCAGGGAAACAAACAGTAATTTCGGTTTTAATTTCCCCTGGTGGGACCGTCTGTTCGGGACCTACCGCGCCCAACCTGTGGCCGGCCATGAAGGAATGACCATAGGACTGGCCCAGTTCCGTGACCCCGCCAAAAAACATCTGCCCTGGATGCTGATCATGCCTTTTACTGAAAAGGCCGGGAATTATTCCCTTAACAGACATGGGGCAGACCCGGAAAGTATTTTGAAGAAGTGAGAGGTCGGGTATGCAGTATATCCCTGAAAAGAGTTTTCAGCTTGTCCGCTTTTATGGCTGGTACTCCAATTATAGTGGACCCCAGATTTCAGACAGGAGTTCAATACCAGGTGCCGGGATATTGGATGCACAATCGTCTCAGCATAGACGATATATACCCCAAACCAGAAAAGCCAACGGCAGACGTGACCCCTTTCCTCAGGCTCAACGCTCCGGCTCACCCGACCCGCGTTGTTTGAGGAGTCCGAGTGGAGCCGGTGGTTTTGCAATTTTTATATTTTTTCAAAATCAATTTTGAGGTGAGTTTTATTTTTAACCGCCCGGTATAACCCAATTTTGTGTGTCGCTGAATCAATGATTTTTTTTACTTTTTGTATTCCTTCTTCTTCTGTTTTTAGCCCAAGATAGACAGCGTCTACTAATTTGCTATTAAAAATATGGTTTCCGTAGGCATCATCTGCCTTAACGGAGTTGGGAACTTTAAATATTCTAAATTCTTCTTCATATGCCCAACAACATGCCTTTCTAGACATTTTGATAAAGGCGGCCGAATTGTCAGATAATATGTTTTTTTCTATAATAGAATCGTCATACTCCACTTCGACAATTCTTCCTGCTCCATTTTCAGAATAGAAAGAATCTTCAACGCATTTAAATCTCAGGCATACCCCTCTATGTGCGTTTGCATAGTGAGACCACATTAGTATATTCTTGTTTTGCTGGCTGAAAGAAATGAAGCCGATTCTATGAAGTAAGTCGTATCCTGATTTTCTATTTTCATCGTTTGGAGAAATTTTCAAGATAACCCCATCAAACTCAAAAGGGTCGTTGAAATATTTTGGTTTTGAGTAAAAAATTTTATTATTTACCAGTATGTCCTCTAAAGCATCAAAACCATTCTTGAACCTTTCCTCAACTCCGTTTTCTCGAATTTTCTCATTAAAGTTGATAGTCAATGGAAGGAATTTATAAAGATACTGGGGAGGATTTACGTTCATTTTTTTGCACAATGCATAACAGTGTAATAATCAGAAAATAGGGGCGGAGCTTTTCCTGCCACCATCAACAAAGATATTCGACCTCAAACCCGATAGGTGTTGCCAGTGGTAACGATAACAGCCTTCCGTTTCATGCGACCAAACACTGATTGAATGGTGTTGGATTCGTGCATTTGATTGCCTCCGTCCTTGAAATTGTCCGCCGTTATCAACGGTTAGAACCGTAGCACAGTGTTACCGGCAAAGTCAAAAGAATACCCCCTCCCGAGAGGAAGTCGATGCGGAGATAAAAAAGAACTGAAAAAAGAGTTCTGTCCCTTGTTGTCAGCACACCGACCGTTGTCAGGTGAGATCAGAATGATTATATGAAATCTCGCGGTATGTGCTTGACAACAAGCTTTATCTTGATAGCTTAAGGATTGGCTATTGCGTTTCCCTTTTCCCAGGACAGGAGTCTTCATGACCATTCAGACGAACTCTGCAATCATTCCTCCGCTGCCGGGATCTTCCCCGGGTCAGCAAAAGAGCGAGGATACCTTCATTTCCATCCAGGCCATCAATGAGCAGGTCAGATACAGTTCCGGCTGGCTGGGCCTCCTGCGCCAGGAGATGGCCAAGGTGATCATTGGCCAGGAGCATCTGGTCGAACGTCTGCTGGTGGGGTTGCTCACCGGCGGCCATATTCTGCTGGAAGGTCTGCCCGGTCTGGCCAAGACGCTGGCGGTCAAGACCCTGGCCATGGCCGTGCACAGTGACTTCCGGCGGATTCAGTTTACCCCGGACATGCTGCCGGCCGACATCCTCTGCACCCAGATCTACAACCCGAAAGACACCTCTTTTGAGATAAAAAAGGGGCCGATCTTCTCTTCCCTGATCCTGGCCGATGAGATCAACCGGGCCCCGGCCAAGGTGCAGTCCGCACTGCTTGAGGCCATGCAGGAGCGGCAGGTGACCATTGGCGAGTCCACCTTCCGGCTGCCGGAACTTTTTCTGGTCATGGCCACCCAGAACCCCATTGAACAGGAAGGCACCTACCCCCTGCCCGAGGCCCAGATCGACCGGTTCATGCTCAAGGTGGTGGTCGATTATCCCAGCAGGAGCCAGGAGCGGATGATCCTCGATACGGTCAATCATACCGATTCGGCGGTCCAGGTCAATCCGGTCGCCCACCCGGCGGATATCTTCGCCTCCCGGCAGGTGGTGGACTCTATCTACATGGATGACAAGATCAAGGACTATATCATCTCCCTGGTCTTTGCCACCCGCGATCCGCAGAGCTT
>JANMTN010000165.1:0-14396 GCA_031390685.1 Desulfobulbaceae bacterium | reverse complement strand
CGGTCGGGTCCATGGGAATGCGCCTCTCTTTGTCTGTGAGGAAGAAGGCTGAAGGATCTGCCAACGCGTCCTTTTCAATTGACTGGAACAAACCCCATACCTATGAGGCGATCAGATATTCTGCCGCCGGCGCTCCATCCTCAATGCCATCAAGAATAGCATCAATGACCTCGGTACTGTTCACGCCCTTGAACCACCAGTTTTCCGGGTGAACCACCATGATCGGGCCAGACTCACATTGTTTAAGGCAGGTGGTGGCGGTGACTAGGCAGTCAAGACCGCGATCCAGGATCTCTTCCTCCAGATACTGGAGGAAACCATCGGTCTGCTTGTGGCAGAGGCCTTTTTTATCGCCCGCTACCCGAAAACTCTGGCAGACAAGGATTTGTCGCTCTGGAATTGCCATTTTTTCTCCTTTCTCTTGTTGATAAAAAATTTTCAGGTTGCGGAAACAGACCTTCCTTGCGGCATTGTTTTCTTTTTTTTAGGAGCTGTTCACGATATTGCAAGGGTTATGTTTATTTTTTACAACGGCTGCCTCTGTCATACAGGGCCTCAACAGAACCTTCGATATTATCCTCGGTAATCAGGACACTGATACCCTGGCCGCTTAATATCTTTCTGGGACTCTCGCCGGCGCTGGCAGCCAGCAGCACAAAACAATCTTTCAAGGTATCAGCCAGGATCTCCCATCGGGAAGCGCCTGCTCCAGGCTCAGGAAGGGCTCTGGTTCCGAGAAGACAAACAAGCCCATCTTCCCTCGGACCATAGATCAGCGCCGTTACGGCATGGCCAAGGTGGAGATCAATCTCCATGCCGTTGGAACTGACCACCGCCACGTTAGGGCGATCAGCGCTGGGTTTTGGCAGCGTTGGCGCCACTGAACAGCAACACTGTCCAGAACAATCAGCCGTCCTGTCGGCTGGGATTTTCTCAGGGACGGCCACAATGGTCAGGTATCTTGCCACTTGGTCGCGAACCCTGGTCATCAGTTCATGACTCGGCCGATCCAGCATCTCTTCACCTTCTGTAGCCGGATCAAAGGGCACAACGGAGATGGATTTCACCCCAAGGGTTGCCATCGATCTGGCAATTTCCTCCGCGTGCTCGTTATTATAGCCAGGATAGATCGTGGTTCTAACCTGCACATCGCATCCGGCCTGCCGAAATGCCGCCGCGGCCTTCGCCTGTTCCTCCAGGAGCACTCCGGCGGCCGTGAATAACGGAACAGTCTTGATGCCGGGACGGATCCAGGCATACAATTTCTTCACCACTTCCAGATCAACACCATCCACCAGCAGGGTAACATGACTGACACCAGCCTTGACCAGTCGCTCGGCAGACTGCTCGCCCCCCAGCCCCAGAGTGGTAATCCCCAGATTCATGGCCGGATATTTTGCACGTACCAGACGCAAGGTCTCAAGAGTCGGCCCCAGATCAGCCAGCGGATCACCGGGGCCTGTTATGTTCACCCCATCAATCTTGTCACCCTTGTTCAGAAGATCATCGAGCCAGGCCAGCGCCTGTGCCGGTATCATCGCCTGCGCGGACTCTTTGGTCGAGGCAAAGCGAATGCGGTTATTGGCGCGCGGCGCCACCGGCAAATTCACCCACCGCCCCTGCGGTGAATGAAGATGGGCAGCGGAACAGGAACACGAAGTTTGGGAAAGAGTTGTCATTTTTATTCGATGGTTATCAGTTGATTCCAACCCAGTTTATCAGCATTCAGCATGGATTTCGGCCCTGCCGTCTGACCTCTGCTGAATGCCGACCTCTGCCGCCTCATCCTTAGAGGACAAGTTCAAACTTCGACTCAGGATCATCCCGATCCTTGCGATCCAGCAAGACCCCAAGGATCTTTTCCAGCAGCCGCAAGGCCCCCTTGTAGCCGACCGTGGGGAAATACTGATGTCCCTGCCGGTCAAGGATGGGGAAACCCCAGCGCACCAGCGGGATATCCTCATCCCGGGCGATATACTTGCAGTAGGTATTGCCGATAAGCAGATCCACCGGCTCGTTCTTGATCCACTGATGAAGCAGGAACATATCGCCCTTGGCCCTGACATTGACCGCAAAAGGCATATCCTTGGTAATCTCCTTGATCCGCCGCTCAAATTCCTTACCGGGCGTGCCGGTAACAATATGGATCGGACACATGTCGATTGAAACCAGAAACTCGGTCATGGCAATAAGCTGATCAGGATCACCCACCAGCGCCACCTTTTTATGATACAGATACTGATGCATATCGGAGATCATGTCCACCAGCTGCCCCCGCTCCAGGGACAATTCATCCGGCACCGAGACACCGGCGATGATACGCAGGGCATCAATAAACCGGTCTGTGGCCTTGAGTCCAAACGGCATATCAAGCACCTGACAGGGGACCTTGTTTTTGGTATCCAATTCACGGGCCGCCGCGGCTGAACACCATTCGCCAAGGGCCAGGGTCCCGATGGAATCGCCTGCGGATATGAGTTCTTCCACCGTGGTGCCGCCATCCGGAAACATCTTGTATTCCCCGGACAGGGGGCCATTCAGGACCCCGGAGGTATCGGGAAACATGATGGTTTTCACCCCGATCATCTTGGTCAGCCGTTTGATTTCCTCCATATCCGATGGTTCTACCCAACCAGGGATAATATTCACCTTGCCGTTCTTCTTGCCGGTGTTCTCAGCAAGGCCCGCCATGGATTTGACCATGGTAGAAAACCCGGTGACATGCGACCCCACATAACTGGGAGTGGAGGCGCTGATCATGTACTTGCCCTCGGGAATCTTACCCTCAGTGATCGCCTTTTTCCTGATCTGTTTCAGATCATCGCCAATGGTCTCGGAAAGACAGGTGGTATGCGCGGCAATAATCACGGGATTATAGACGGCAAAGATATTTTCGATGGCCTGCAGCATATTGGCCTGGCCGCCAAAGACCGACGATCCTTCGGTAAAGGAACTGGTGGCCGCAGAGACCGGCTCCTTGTAATGCCTGGTCAAGGTGCTCCGATGATAAGCGCAGCAGCCCTGAGAACCATGACTGTGCGGCAGGCAGCCATGGATGCCGAGTGCGGCATACATGGCGCCGATGGGCTGGCAGGTCTTGGCCGGATTGATCATCAAGGCGCTGCGCTCGGTTATTTCTTTTGGTGTGTGTCGTAATAGCATGATTTACCTCAAAAATTGAGTGAATGAATACGGCGAAAAACTCATAAATACTTACAAGACGATGGCTAAGCCAAAAGGCTCAAAGACGAGGCGCCAAGTCCTGAGGAATGAGGCGTACTGTTGGGTACGCCGCAATGACGAAGGATGCAGGCAACGAAGTATTTGAGTCTTTTCGCGACGCCATCACTTATTCCCATCCATACGTGGCCGACAGCTGGGGATTTTCCTGCCACGGGGCCTTCATATAGCTCCAGACCTTGCTGTTCACCAGGCGATCAATTTCCTGATAAAAGTTAATCGCGCCCTCAAACCCGGCATACGGGCCACCTGAATCATAGCTGTGTAACTGCTTCATGGGTACGCCCAGCTTCTGGATGGAATACTTTTCCTTGATTCCGGCACAGAAGATATCCGGTTTCATCAGCTCCACCAGCTTTTCCGCCTCATACTGGTTCAGATCATCAATGATCAGGGTGCCATTTTCCATGTCAGGGGCCAGCCCGTCATACTGTTTGAATTTGTAACCGGCGTCTTCAAGCGCCTTGATCTCCTCGGCGCTCTTGCGTGGGTTAAAGCGGGTTTCATCTGCCTCGACCTCCAGTTCTTCGATGTTCCGGCTGTCGGCATCCACCTTGAGATCGGGAATAACCTGACGTCCCTCATAATCATCACGGTGCCCAAACTCATAACCGGCGGAGATGACCCTCATACCCATCTCGTTGAACAACTCCTGATAATGATGGGCCCGTGAACCACCCACGAATATCATCGCCGTCTTACCCTCGGTGCGGGTGCGGACATCGGTGCGGACCGCCAGAACCTTCGGCATCTCTTCGGCAATAACCTCCTCAACCCGATCGATGAATTCCTGATCACCAAAATAATGGGCGATCTTGCGCAACGACTTGGCCGTGGCATCGGCGCCGATAAAGTTCACCTTGATCCAGGGAATGCCGTATTTGGTCTCCAGCATGTCGGCCACATAATTGATCGAACGGTGACACATGACCGCACTCAGATCAGCTTTATGAGCTGAGGCGAACTGGTCATAAGTGGAGTTGCCGGAAAAGGTGGCGATATTGGTGATGCCGCATTTTTTGAAGATGCGGTCAATCTCGAAACCGTCACCGCCGATGTTATATTCGCCCAGCAGGTTGATCTTGTATTTGCCCGGTTTTTCCTCATCGTTTTCGCCGACGATATGCCTGAACACCTGATTGTTGGCGATATGATGGCCGGCCGACTGGGAAACGCCCTTGTAGCCTTCGCAGGAGAAGGCATAAACATTGCAGTCGCCGAATTTTTCCTTCATCCTTCTGGTTACGGTATGGATATCATCACCGATCAGACCCACCGGACAGGTGGCAAAGACGGCGATGGAGCGGGGATGAAAGAGGTCGTAGGCCTCCTGGATGGCCTTTTCCAGCTTTTTCTCGCCGCCAAAGATGATATCCGAATCCTGCATGTCGGTACTGAAGCAGTAATTCATGTAGTTCTCGCCATCCGTCCCGGCATTCGTCTGGTTCCTGCGGGTCAGCCAGGCGAAAAAACTGCACCCGACGGGACCGTGTACTATATTGACGATATCCCGGGTCGGGCCCATGATAACACCCTTGCAGCCGGCATAAGTGCAGCCGCGCATGGTGATAATCCCGGGGGTGGTGCGAACGTTGGCCATAATCTCGGGCGTTTCGTTCCCGAGTGCCTCATTGATCATAATCTGTTTGGAGCGCTTGCGGGCTACCTTCGACGGGTACTTAGCCAGCAGCTCCGCCTTGACATGAGCAGGGTCCCATTGCACGATTTTTTTCTTGGTTGTTGTTGCCATTTCACCTACTCCTTCTTGATATTTAGATGCCGTTGCTAAGTAAGGTCTTTTCCGTGCTTGCTTTGCTTACGGCACCTTATGCCGCTCCCAATAATCAGCCACTCTGTTCCAGCTGTGTATTGGCGCGGCGTCTTGCAGACACCACCTAAACGCAATAGTTATTTTATTTCAGCATGTTAGACGATTGACTTTAAACCCGTCTCTCCGGTACGAACCCGGACAGCATCGGCCACTGGCAGGACAAAGATCTTGCCATCCCCTGGTTTACCGGTCTGATTGGCCTTGATGATCGCCTCTACCACATCGCTCACTAACTCATCCTTCACCACCACCGTCACCAACCGTTTGGCATAGAGTTTGCCTTTCTCACCAAGGAGGGACGCTGCTTCTTCATAGCCTTGATTAGCCCCCTCAAGGACATGCATATTGACAAAACCCTTGCCGCGGCCATGGGCCTCATGGGCAAAAAAGGCGTCAATGCCGGCATCAGTGAGGGCCTGCTTTGTCTGATTCATCATGTTGATTCGCACGATTGCAATCACCTCTTTCATACCGGCCCCCTTTCAGATTCAAACTCCGTCTCCTTGACCCCGGAGCTGATGGTGTAGGCCTCCTCCACATCACTGACGAAGATCTTGCCATCGCCAAAGGCCCCTTTGGCCCCGGACTTTGCCGTTTTCATGATCGTATCCAGGACAAAATCCTTATCTGCTGGATTGATCACGCTCATAAGCATGACCTTGGGAATCTCATCATAGGTGACATCGCCGATTTTTATGCCGCGCTGCTTGCCTCGCCCGGCCACCGCGTATTTTGTGACAGAGGGAAATCCTGCATCCATGAGGGCTGCAAGGATTTTGTCCGCTTTCTCTGGTCTGACAATAGCTCTGATCATGGTCAACATATTCTTTTCTCCTTGTTTTTATATTTTTAGGTGCCGTTACTCAGCAGGCAAGGGCTTTTTCTTGCATGCTGAGCTTACGGCACCTTATGCCGCTTCCCGGAAACAGCCAATCCGTTCCGGCTGTTGCTGAGAGTGGCGCCTTGCCGATAACATAACGGCACCTTATGCCGCTCCGGTCGATAATTACCAATCAATTCATAAGTCCAAAATCCATGAGCAGTTTTTCCAGCTCCTCCATCTCCAGCGGTTTAGGGATCACAAAATTCGTGTTCGTGTCAATGGCCCTGGCCAGACCCCGATAATGGTCAGCCTGCGGCACGTCCGGGTTCCACTCAATCACGGTCTTGCGATTGATCTCCGCCCGCTGCACATCATTATCCCTGGGCACGAAATATATCATCTGGGTACCGAGCTTCTTGGCCAGTTCCACGATCATTTCCTTTTCGTTGTCAACCGCCCGGGAGTTGCAGATCAGCCCGCCGAGGCGGACAGCGCCGGATTGCGCGAATTTCATGATCCCCTTGCAGATATTGTTGGCCGCGTACATAGCCATCATCTCACCAGAACAGACGATATAGATCTCTTCGGCCTTGCCGTCACGGATAGGCATGGCAAATCCGCCGCAGACCACGTCACCCAAAACATCATAAAAGGCATAATCAAGTTCTTCACTCTCGGCATAAGCTCCAAGGGATTCCAGCATATTGATGGAGGTGATGATACCGCGGCCGGCACAGCCAACGCCGGGCTCCGGTCCGCCTGATTCAACACACCAGGTATCGCCATATCCCTTCTTGCGGATGTTCTCGAGCAACACGTCCTCGCCTTCCTCGCGCAGGCTGTCAAGCACCGATTTCTGGGCAAGTCCGCCCAGCAGCAAACGGGTGGAGTCAGCCTTGGGGTCGCAGCCGACAACCATGATTTTTTTGCCCATCTGCGCCAGTCCGGCCACCGTGTTCTGGGTCGTGGTTGACTTGCCGATACCGCCTTTACCGTAAATTGCCACTTTTCTCATCATGCCCGTATCTCCTTGTAAATGGGTTAAGGTTTGTACAACCTGTAAAGAACAAAATGTATTGAAAAGGTCTGCCCTGAAACCAGACCATATCTTGTCTTGCCATGACTATTACAAAGGCTGTGCCAAAAGGTTAAAAAAGTGTATTTCCTTGACTGGAAAGGATTTCAACGGGACCAGAAGCTAAGACGCAGGGAAAAGCCAAACAATCCATTTTGTTCACAAGATGACAATTTGAGCGGATAGCTACAATTTGGTAGGAAAAAGAAGACGGGGGAAAAACAGGATGACGCTCAGAAGTTGACCCGGTAATTACGTTTGCCGAGCCAGAAGTTCCACAAAGAGTTGAAGAATTTACAGACAGAAAAGTGTATTATCACAGGGGTATCTTGAAAAATCAGGATTTTTGTTCAAGATCAAGGCGTGAGAAAAAATTTACCGCAGGTATATAGTTAATATTCCGAGGATAAATTTTTTCTAACAACGCAGGGGTTGGGCAAAAAGACAATTTTTCAAGGTACCCACAGGGTAACGAATCGGTCTTCCATCAACCCTTCATCGTGCAGCAGGATGTCATTGTCATTACGCCAGAAATAGATATAGCGACGTCCACTTATTTTTAGCTAAGACTCATTAAACACCACGTAATTTTTTCATTGACAACATAAAATATAAAAACTAATATTTTATACCAAACGGTCAGTTTATATACTTGAGGAATTTCATGACAGCTACGATCAAAGGCGAAAAAACCAGAGAACATATTCTCAAATCTTCACGGAAGCTCCTCGTGACGCAAGGATTTAATAACACCGCCATCAGTGAAATAATTTCAGCAACCGGGGTTAAAAAAGGGAACCTCTATTACCATTTTGCCAGCAAGGAAGATTTAGGTTTGGCTGTATTAAAAGACGCCAAACAAGAATTTTTTCTTTTCCTGAACAAATCACTCTCGGGTGCTGACCCAGTCGTCAAAATAGTCAACGCCTGTCAGGCTATTTTTAATGAACAGAAAAAAAATAACTTTGTCGGTGGCTGCCTGTTCGGGAATACCGCGCTGGAAATGACCGATAGCAATCCCCAATTTGCATCAATCATCCAAGAAGTTTTTGACCAATGGACGGAAACGTTTGAAACACTTATGCTGAAAGCACAGGAGTCTGGGAACCTCAGTTCAAAAATTCCACCGAAATTGCTGGCCAAAACCGTGGTGGCAACGGTGGAGGGAGCAATTATGATGTCACGGGTCAGCAAACGCAAACAAGATCTACGCGATTTTTTAACAGCCATTAAAACCATTCTAGAAATGTAATTTTTTTGCGAACAAATTATACCGATTGGTCGGTATATTAACTTAACAAGGAATGAAAAATATGAAAATTCTCGGAATCTCAGGAAGCCCCCGCAGGGGGAAAACCACGGAACGGCTCGTCAAGGAAGTACTTGGCGCGACAAGCTGCGAGACAGAATTCATTTCTTTGGCCGGAAAAAAAATCGCGCCATGCAAGGCTTGTAACGGCTGCATATCGGATAACATCTGCAAAATAAATGACGACATGGCTTGGCTGCGGGATAAACTTCTGACTGCGGATGCCTTTGTCTTCGGGGCTCCAAACTATTTTTCAACCTTGAACAGCCTTACCCACTGTTTTTTGGAAAGATTTTGCCAGTTCCGTCACCGCTCGGGCTCAGCCCTATCTGGAAAATTCGCGGCAATTGTCAGCATTGGCGGCATTGAGCCGGAACTCCCCGCGAAAGTAATAGAAGCGATGCTCCCCTACTATCAGATCAAACACGTTGGCACAGTAACAGCGCAAGGGGCTGCTTCCTGTTTCACCTGCGGCCACGGCGAGACCTGTTCTGTTGGAGCGGTAGCAATTCTTTTGGGACCGGGACAAAAAATCACTAACGAAAACATCCCGGACCTCTCCAGACAACCGGAAAAAATCCAAGAAGCGCACATGCTTGGGAAAAAAATTGAAGCGAGTTTACTCGCAAACGCGTCTGCCGGTAAATAATTCCAAAAAGCATTCAAGATGATACCAAGAATGCAAGTGAGCGACGACGAAGCAGTACGGGTCGTACGGTGAGGAGCTGCGCAGTGCAGCCGACGAAGGTACCGGCTTGAATGCAAATTGGAATAAGCTGCTTTGCGCCAGATTGCCCATAACACCAAAAAATCAAAGGAGGACTGACCATGAACTCGAAACACCTTGTTCCCGCATTATGTTTTTCCCTTATCCTTTTGTCGCAAGGCTGCAGTAGCAAACATCCGCAAGCAACAAGTTTTCAAAATATTGAAAAAGGAATCTGTCATGACACAGGGTCCGGCCTGATGTGGCAAAATGAGAAAAGCCAAACAATTAAAACCCTTGAAGAAGCGCAGCGTTATGTAAACAATCTGAATATTGGCGGCTACACCGATTGGCGGTTACCTACCGTCTATGAATTATATGACCTGAATAACATCTTTGACATTCATCTCAATGGAGAATGCGTTCTTGATCGTAAAGGAAGATACTGGTCCGGGGAGAAGGATGGTGAAGGGAAGGCCGGATCCTGGGAGATCTCTGACCAATGCGATCCGGCACGTCGATACTTTTCCGGCACCGATGGTTATGTACGGGCAGTAAGGCCGTAAATAATTTTTTTCCCATTACCGTATGAATACAACCGGAGACACTATGAAACTTGTCAGGAAGTGGGTTCAGATAATCTTCGGCCTTGCTCATGAACACAAATTGGGCCTTCCCTTTCATCCACTCAAGGGGATCTTGAAAAATCAGGATTTTTGTTCAAGATCAAGGCGTGAGAAAAAATTTACCGCAGGTATATAGTTAATATTCCGATGATACATTTTTTATAACAACGCAGGGATTGGGCAAAAAGACAATTTTTCAAGGTACCCTCAATGTACCAAGGGCCCTGTAATGGTCGTAGCTGCAGCATCACAAAGAGCCAGAATAGTACTTTTTTATACCCCAATGTCAAAATCAGCTTTATTTTTGTCGTAAATGAAGCTACCACCTACCCCATAGAATGGGTAATTTATTTTAATACTTATTAATCATCTTGTTGCACCAGTGCATGAAAAATCAGTCAATCGCTCAATGCGAATACTGTCAAACGCTTCCACTATGGCAGTGGGGATAATTTTCACTCCAGATTTCAACTTCAACAATTATGATTTTGTCTGCATCGGTTCACCGGTTATCTGGCAGTTTCCTGACTGAAGGCTAACTTCGATGACGCCATGACGATGATAGCACTGTGCATAGGGCCGAATGGCATTGCACCAACAATTGCTATAACAACGTCAACTGATTACTTATGTAATATCAATAAAGAATCTCAACTAAAAGTCATACAAAGGGAGGAACTGCCAATGAGAAAACAATAAAATAAGTGACTACCTTTATCTTTACTTAAAAAAAAGCAATAAACGACAAAGGATTTTGTAGAATCTGACAAAAAGATGATCTCAGCATTTACCGATGCGTTTTTCTTGAAAAAAGAATATATCCATCTAACAACAGGAGAAAATATATGAAACAGATATCCTCGACATTGATGTTCCTGGCATTTCTGATTTACTCCATGCCAGCGGACGCAAAGCCGGTGACCCGTTACGACGCCACCAGCAATTCATGCCGGGTACTCAGTGAAGGCCCTCTGTACTGGGAAAGTTATGCCTTTGGCGAAGGGGGCAAGACATTCAAGGCCAAGTGCCAGAATTGCCATAACAGCCACAACGATAAAGGCGCACGCTTCCTCTGGTCAGAGTCAAAAGGCCAGGATGGCTGGAACAGAGTCTTCGCAACCCGTTATCCCAAGTGTGCTCAGAATGGTTCCTGGGCTGAAATCAACGAAGAACAGCTGCGCAAGGTCAACGACTACCTCTGGCGCTTTGCAAACAACGTCATAGAAAACGTCTGCCGTGGCTGAAACTAACTTTCGTTTCCCAGGTTGGGAAGCATAGCAGGCGATACCACTCCCATGTTCACGACAAGGCCTCCAGCCCGATAGCTCATCCGGCCATGGAGGCCGTGTCTTTTACGCCACTCTGGTCCTTCCCTGTGGGCGCCATCGGCGGGCCACATTTTAATTTTGACAGAGTATTACCCGTTTGCCACAAGATCGCATCACCTCAAACAGAATGATCTGACCCTATAATATTCAAGGATAGAAAGAGGATCCTCCATGAAAAGGAAACTTCCCGTTTTACTGGTCCTGATCGCCTTCCTCACCGGTGGCGCCTATTACTGGAGTATGCAGCGGCAGAAACCTGCGACGAAAGACCTTTTGACTCTTTATGGCAATGTCGATATCCGCAAAGTCGATCTCGGATTCCGGGTCGGGGGAAAAATTTCCGTGATTGCCTTTGAAGAAGGGGATCGGGTCCAATCCGGGCAAATCATTGCTCGCCTCGAAAACACCCCCTACCAGGATGAACTCAACCTGGCCCTGGCCCAGCAGGAGCAGGCGGCCTCGAATCTCGCGAAGATGGAGGCCGGCAGTCGGCCCCAGGAGATTGCCCAGGCCGAGGCATTAGTGCGCGAAAGGCAAGCCACGGCCAGCAATCTGGAGATCGAATACCGGCGCCTGGATGCCCTGTTGAAAATCAACGCCATTGCCCGCCAGTTGTTCGACAATGTCGATGCCGGCCTGACCGAGGCCAAGGCCCGTCTGACGACCGCCGAAGAAGGACTGAAACTGGCCCGCGAAGGATTCCGAACCGAGGACATCGACGCGGCAAGGGCCGCCCTGCACGCTGCCGAGGCGCGTTCCGCCAGCGCCCGCACCCGGCTGGACGACACCGTGTGCAAGGCTCCGGACACCGGCATTATCCTGACCCGGGTGGAAGAGCCGGGGGCCATTGTCGGCATCGGTCAGACCGTGCTGACACTTTCTCTTGACACCCCGGTGTGGATTCGCGCCTATATCGAGGAACCGGACCTCGGACGCATCTATCCGGGGATGACAGCCCAGGTCTTTACCGATTCCCGGCCGCAACAACCTTTTTCCGGGCATGTAGGCTACATCTCGCCCGAGGCGGAATTCACTCCGAA
The DNA here is from genome assembly GCA_031390685.1 of Desulfobulbaceae bacterium. GTDB lineage: Bacteria > Desulfobacterota > Desulfobulbia > Desulfobulbales > Desulfocapsaceae > UBA2270. Next base: position 2,418 of record JANMTN010000165.1, on the reverse strand, counting down.
AACCGTGCAGACCAAGGAATTACGGACGCGGTTGGTCTATCAGGTGCGCATCATTGCCGACAACCCGGACCACGGCTTGCGGCAGGGAATGCCGGTAACCGTGAAACTGCGGGCAGACGAGCAGCAAAACCGTTCTGCGGCAAACCATGACCGATGAATCGCTGGTCATAAAGGACCTGACCTACAGCTACGGCAAACATCTGCCACTGGCCCTGTCCGAACTGTCGGCGACGATCCGCCCCGGCATCGTCACCGGCCTGGTTGGCCCGGACGGGGCCGGCAAGACGACCCTGATGCGTCTGATGACCGCGCTGCTCTTACCGTCATCAGGCCGCCTCACGGTCTTTGGCCTTGACACCCGCAGCAACGCCAGCCAACTGCACGAAATAATCGGCTATATGCCCCAGAAATTCGGCCTGTACGAAGACCTGTCGGTTATCCAGAACCTGCGCCTGTACGCCGATCTGCGCAATGTGACCACCGCCGACCGCCGGCAAGTCTTTACGCGGCTGCTCGCCTTTACCGGGCTGGAACCCTTCCAGAAACGGCTGGCCGGACGTCTCTCCGGCGGCATGAAGCAGAAACTCGGTCTGGCCTGCGCCCTGATCCGCAAGCCGCGCCTGTTGCTGCTGGATGAACCAAGCGTCGGCGTGGACCCGGTCAGCCGCCGGGAGTTATGGCGCATGGTGCAGGAACTGGTGGACAAGGAGACCGCGGTTATCTGGTCCACCGCTTATCTGGACGAGGCGGAACTGTGCCAGGATGTTCTCCTTCTTGATGGCGGACGGCTGATGTTCTCCGGGCCGCCCCGGCACTTGACGGAACGGGTGGCCGGCCGCTGCTTCCAGATCCAGGGGATTTCCGGCAACCGCCGCCAGGTGCTGACCCGGGCCCTGCAGCAGCAGGAAGTGCAGGACGGCATCGTCCAGGGGCAGAATATTCGCATCGTCCTGCGAGCCGGTCATGGCCAGCCCGCCCTTTCGGCGCTGGACGCCGGCGCTGAGGCCCGTTTAACGCCGGTTGCTCCCCGCTTCGAAGACGCCTATATCGATGTCCTTGGGGGCGGTCCCGGCGGAACTTCGGCGCTGGCCGCGGCCATGAGCCCCTTGCCGGGTGATCGGGATGTGACTGTCGAGGCTGACGGCTTGACCAAACGTTTCGGCAACTTTACCGCCGCCGAGAATGTCAGCTTCGCCATCCGCCGGGGAGAGATTTTCGGCCTGCTCGGCCCCAACGGCGCCGGCAAATCAACCACCTTCAAGATGATGTGCGGCCTGCTGCGGCCGAGCAGCGGCACCGGCCGGGTCGTCGGTCTTGATCTACAGAAAGCGCCGGGCAAGGCCCGCTCCCGCCTCGGGTACATGGCCCAGAAGTTTTCCCTGTACGGCGATCTTTCCGCCCGCCAGAACCTGGATTTCTTTTCCGGGGTCTATGGCCTGACCGGGACGCGGCAGAAAGAGACGGTGGCGCGCATGATCGACATCTTCAGCCTGCAACCCCACCTGACGAATTCGGCCAGGGATCTGCCCCTCGGCTTCAAGCAGCGTCTGGCCCTGGCCTGTTCCGTCATGCACGAACCGGCGGTACTGTTCCTCGACGAGCCGACATCCGGGGTCGATCCCCTGACCCGCCGCGAGTTCTGGACCCACATCAATGGTCTGGTCGAGCACGGGGTGACGGTTCTGGTCACCACCCACTTCATGGACGAGGCGGAATATTGCGACCGGATCGGTCTTATCTACCGGGGCCGCATGATTGCCAGTGGTCCGCCGGATGAACTGAAGGCCCAGACCAGGAGTCCGCAGATACCGGACCCGACCCTGGAGGAGGCCTTTATCACCCTGCTCCAGCAGTGGGACGCAAGTCATGAGGAGGCGCCGTGAACAACCGCCTGCGGCGCATGAGCGCCCTCATCCGCAAGGAGTTCACCCAGATCCGGCGTGACCCCAGCAGCCTGCTGATCGCCTTTGTCCTGCCGGTGATCCTGCTGTTTCTTTATGGATTCGGGGTTTCCCTGGACGCCAGGGAAATCAAGCTTGGCGTGGCTATCCAGGATCCGGGCAAAGACGCCGACAGCCTGGCCGCGGCCTTTCTCGCCAGTCCCTATTTTCGGGCCCACATCAGCCGCGACGAACAGCTTCTGGAACAGGAGCTGATAGCCGGTCGGTTACGTGGCCTGGTGGTCATTCCCCAGGATTTCTCCCGGCAGGTGGAAAAGGGCGGCGGTGCGGCCACACTGCAGGTCATCGCCGACGGCAGCGAGGCCAATACCGCCAACTATGTCCAAAACTATGCCCAAGGGGTGGTCAATACCTGGTGGGCCATGCGGCAGCGGAATCATGCCGTCTGGAATCAACACGGACCGCAGCTGATAACCCGCATCTGGTTCAATCCGGAGCTTACAAGCCGCAACTCCCT